>JAUNIO010000028.1 GCA_030535355.1 bacterium
TTCGAATACCACCTATAGATGGCATCCAGGGCACTTACACAAGCTCTTAAGAAAATCTTAAGTAAATAAAATCGCTCTGCTGTTGTCAAAACCGCCTTTCTAGAAGGCGACCGTTCAGAACCGTGTTCCGAACGCCAGAAGATAATAGCACTACCTCAGATAATTGTCAAGCCTGTAGGCAAACAATTTTTTTAGAGTTATCCATCCTAGCTGTCCTTTTCTGCCAACTTACCCTCGGTCCAATGTCATTTAGTTAAGACTCAATGTCGTTAACTTAAGGCTCAACGACATTGAACCTTAACTCATATACAATTATCGCCACGTTCATGCCTGCGTATAAGCTCGAGCATAACATAAGCTAACCCTCGATTCCCCAACAGTCTTGGGCACCCCCTCTGTCGCAGCCGCGACTTCTCCCCCTCCCATCCTTTAGGGGGAGTCAGATAGTTAGCAAGTTAGCTGATCGCTAACTAAATGATATTAACCCTCGGTCTGAGCATCTGTAGCCGAAGCTTTATCACAAGGCACAGCCTCATCTTGATTTTCGCTTAGTTCAGCTTCAGCCTCGCCATCAGCATCTTCAGATGTCTCATTCAAATCGCTGATATCGTACCCCCAGTCTTCTATGGGGTCATCGGACAATTCCAAGGGGGTATCCGCTATGGTATAGGTTGAAGAAATAATATCCGTTTCGGATAACTGCGGTAACGTCGGTTTGCAGTTTTCCATCAGCGAACCTTCGCTGCCTCCGGTTTCACGGGCCACGCGCACGGCATTAAAGATAAAATTCTCTATATCGCTGGGGATTCCTAAGCCGCTATCAACTACCGCCTTACCCAGCAGCAGGGCCATGCCCGGTTTAGAGACTTTCTTTACCGCACGCTTAATCACTTCGCGGGACTTTTCCAGCGCTTTAGCCCGAGACTTGGCTAAATTCTTCTTGTTAGCATTAATAGCCAGCTGGTGCTGCGGAGACTGAGCAACCGTCTCTTTGGCGATTCCCGATGCTTCGACGAAAACGTCTGCATAGCCGTTGTCCCAGAAACTATGTTCGATATCGACAGAAGACAGGCGCACTACATGGCCCAGCCCATTGCTGGCCTTGGCAAATTTTTCTGCCTTTTCCGAATAACTCTGTCCCGCTTTGTCGCCATCGCACAACAAAAACCAGTTAATACCCAAATAGTTAGCCAAACGCACCAAAGGCTCCAGGCCGCATTGGGCAAATTCAATAAACTCGACTCCTTCCTGCCACAGATCAAACCCCATAGAACGGGCAATTTCTGGCAGCAGCCAATATTCGGTTTCCCCCTCCACCAGCATCCAAACGCGCATAAATAGGGCTGTGCCGCGCCGCACCCGCAAATGATAGGCAATGCGGCGCATATCATCCTTATTGACTTTTTCCACGGGCACCTGATAGGTATCCATTTTACCGTCATAAGAGCGCACAATGCGCCGGAGACTGCGAAATGGTATAGCCGAAAGCAATTCCACACAATAAGTGGTGACCAGCATCTGAGTGGGCAGACGATCGATTAAATTCCACAGCGAAGTCAGCATTAAAGGATGCAGATTAGCCTCAGGATATTCTATGGACAAAATAGGGCGCATACCATTGCCGAGCATTTCAGAGGCCCGAGCTTTCAGAAAAGCTCCCGCAAAATAGAGCATTGCTACACTGCGGGCGCCGGAACCGCGCAGCATGGAAACGTAATGCAGCCAAGAATTTAGCGGGGACAGTGGTGCTGACAAACGCTCCTTGACATCAGGGGTGGAATTTTTAAACAGCTCATCCAAATTTTCATAAAAGCTGTTCATCATATTGCTATTTTGGCGCAGGCTGTGTTCTGCGCTGTAATCAGCTTCACGCAGCAAATCTCCGTACGCCTGCAAGATAATCTTTTCCACCTGCTGTTTAGCCGCTTCTCCTCCGCCGGCGCTCTTTTCAGCGCGGTCAAACGAGGGCGGGCTCAGCACGGAAGACCTAATGCGTATAAAGGGGCAAAAGCGCCGCAGAGCTCCCAGCAGGGCAGCTTTCTGGTGAGCGAGCACTTCTTCTCTTCGGCTGTTGAGAAAACTGTAAGTGGCTCTTACGCGATCATCTTCATCGCGGCTGCAGTCAAGCAAAAGACTGAACTCGGGCTGGCCATCGCGCAGAAGTTCTGCGCTTTGCAGCAGTTCAGCATCAACTGTTACCTTTAATTCTTCTTGGGCTAACGAAGCCGCTTCTACCAAGCTGGAAGTGGATTCCATTAACTGCGACGTAGAATTAACCAATTTAGTGGAGGTCGACACCATTTTAGCGTTTGATTCCAATAAGGCCTCGTTAGCTTCCACCATCTTGGCATTGACCGCAGTAAGACTGTAATTTGAAGCGACCATCTTGGCATTGGTCTCAGCCAGCTTAGAATTAGAAGCGACCATCTTCGAGGTAGATTCTGCTAGTTTGGCGGTGGCTTCAACGAGTTTAGAAGCAGTTTTTTCCAGGGCCGACACCGATTTAAATAATTCGGCAGAGCGGCGTTCACCGCCAGGCGCATCGCCTCGCTTTTCTAAGCCATCCATGGTGGAAGTAACAGGGTCGTCAGTGCGCTTGCCGCTGCCGCTAGCAAAAAAAAGCTCGATTATCAGACGGCGCGCCTGGGTACTGGTTTTAAAATCATTAAAAAAATCTGAGCTTTTTATATCAAAATTTTCGCCTTTTAGTTTGCGGCCCAAGCACGCTTCCAAAGCATTCAAAATGCTGGATTTGCCGCAGCCATTTTCGCCTATCAGCACAGTTATGCCATCTTCACAGCTGATCGTAGCCGAAAGAATAGCCCGGTAATTCTCTATATGAATTTTACTTAAATACACGTTTTTCATATTCCGCACTAAAAATCGCCCAAAAAATTATTCTAGCCGCACAATACTTTCAATGCCGTTAACTTAATGCTCAACAGCATTAAATCACAGCCTACGGTTATAAGGATACCGGATCGGGCAGCACAGCCTCGTCCCCAGCCGCAGGCTGATCTGGCACAGGTTCCGCTGCCGGTGCTTCGGGTTCTGGCTCGAATGCCGGTACAGTCTCAGGAGGAGGAGCAGGAGCAGGTTCCGCTTCAGGCGGCGGCTGAACGTCGGGTTCCGAGATAGGTTCCTCTTGAGGTATATTATCGGTATGCGGAGGAGATACAGCTGGTACAGTCTGCGTATCAGCCCCCTCTGAAGGCGCGGATACCGGCGGAGCAGTAGGTACGGCGGGTTCTGTCTTAGCTTTAACGGGCACCAAAGGCAACGCAGGCGCCGCGGACGGCACCGCATCTGCAGAGGCTGCTCCAGCAGAACTTCCTTCAACAGCAGGGCTGTTTTCCGCAGGGGAACTGCGCGGCACTTCTATATCGTCAAACGGCATAGCGGTATTTTCATTGGTCAGCCCGCTGCCATAATCTACATACCCCCCGCTGGACGCTTTACCGCTGTCTATATATATGGAAGTGTCTTCAGGCAGGCGTTCAGAGCGCTCATAAATATTGGCACGGTCTTGCCCTACTATGACAGTTATATCAACACCACGTTTGTCATCGCTTATTTCATAAGTTTCATATTGGCAGCCCCTAAGTACATTCTCGATAGCGGAACGCATAGAAATGCTGCCCAAATGGTCGATAACCCTGGTAACCTGATAATCGCTGCGATCAGCCGCTGCCTGAGAGACCTGGAATCCCTCCTGTTTCAATGCCTCTGCCACAGCATTGGCGAGTTTATCATTGCCGCTGCCGTTTAACACCTCAATGCGGACATCCTGGCGTCCAATCGTATTGATATTGCTGAAAAGCTCAGCAATAATTTTGTGATTTTCCGGCTCATAAGGAATAATTACACTAACCCCGTTAACTTCGGCATCATCGCCCACCAGAGTACCCGTGCGCATCTGCTGCCGATCAAAATCCTTGTATAGATAAGCTAAATCAAGCATATCCATCACGCTGAGATCGGTGATGACGTTTTCCTTAATAGCCTTGATAATTGACTGCAAACGCAAAATAACCATAGGGTCTTTCAAACGCTGCACCAATGCCTGCATAGTCTGCTGCTGGCGGCGGATTCGCCCTCTGTCGCTCTCTTCGTCCATGCGAAAACGCGCATAGCCTACAGCCTGTTCTCCGTGCAGCAGCTGGTTTCCGGCGCGCAAATGAATATGAAGCTGACCCCAATTGTCGTCGTAGTCCATATCCTTTTCCACATCGATCTGCAGTCCCCCAACCGCATCTACCATTTTGGCAGCTCCGGCCACCTTAATAATAATATACTTATGAATGGGTATCTGCAAAAAGTTAGAGATAACCTCTTTGGCTAATTCTATTCCTCCTACGGAATAAGCCGAATTAATCTTATCATATCCATAGGCATCTCCGAGGTACACCTGAATATCGCGCGGAATAGACAGCACATTCAAAATATTGCCTTCGGGATTGACACTGATCACAAAAATAGTATCCGAACGCGCCCCTGCTGTATAACCCATACCTTTTTCATCGCGGTTATAATCTATCCCCAGACAGAGTATATTCAGACGGTCTTTTCCCTGAAATACCCGTTCGCTGGAGCCTTGGCTGAAAACGCTGGAGAGCACTTCAGAAAACATACCCAAGCTGGATTCTTCTTCAGCAGTGGATACGCGGAAATAAGGGAGGCACAGAACCAGAACCGCCAAAGCCAGCCCAATGCTCAGCGTACTGGTACTGGCTAGCTGTTTCCATGTAGGGAAACGCCTGTACCAGGGAGACAGAACAGTTTCAGCCGGCAGCAACTGCGGCTCAGGGTCTGCGGAAGGACGGGCCACCGCTCCCGGAAAACTGCTGGAATCCGACAGAGAAGATGTTGACGAGGACGAAGATGATGATGACGTCGTCGTCGACGACGACGACGACGAAGAAGAAGAAGAAGACTTCTCTCGTGAATCGCTGGAGGCCGATTTTGAACGCCTGGAATTCGCAGCGGTAAAAGCTTCATCACTGCCGTCAGCTGGCATGTCATCGGCGGACTCGTGCTCATCTGCTTCACTGGTCAATTCATCCATAGCTGATAGCGAAGACGATGACATGGTAGCCTGACCGTCTTCATGAGCGAGCTGCCTCTCCTCTAGTTCCTCCCAGTCCAGCTGTGGCTCCGGAGCCGCGTTCATCTCTTCATCGGATAAACTATCGCGCTCTTCCCCTTCCAAAGCAGCTACCCGCTGCATAAATTCCACAGAATTATCGAGGATAGCACTTTCGTCACTATTAAGCGCCGGAGTAAACTCACCGGAACCGGCCTCCTCGCTGTTGGGTGCTTCCAATCCCTCAGTATCGGGCATCTCAAAAAAACGCCCTGGCTTAGAAGGTTTAGCCTGAGCGCCCGGAAACATAAGTTTCTTATTCTGTCCGGCCTCGGAATTACTATGTGCTGCATCGACCATCTTGCCACCCAAACCTAATACAAACCTGATAATATCTAATAATATGTGCAAACAATAAATATGTGCAAACAATAGTTTTTTGCTTCCCAGAGTCAATCCCCTTCTGGCTGCTGACAATGCAGTATCATTTCGAGGCACCGTCAAATTCGCTTGGTGCTGGCGACACGTTAATAAGCGCCAAAACAATGTTTGACGCTTGTGTTTCGAGAAGCAAAGCACAGCCTAATACTGACTAGGATAGATCAAGCCGTTAACAAATAAACTATGACGCACAGCCGTAGCGAAAAAAAACAAACAAGGGTAAATCACATGGGACGTTTTCTAGGACAGCATTTCTTAAAAGACCTAAATATCCGCGACAAAATTATTGCAGCCGCCCAGCTGACAGATAAAGATCGCATATTGGAAATAGGTCCCGGCAAAGGTGTGCTAACAGAGCAGCTGCTGCAGCGCTCAGAAGCGGTTACCGCAATCGAGCTAGACAGCAGCTTAGCCCAGGCCTTGCGCGCACTGCCTAAGCTAAATTTAATTGAAGGTGACATTTTAGGCCTAGATTTAACCGAGATACTGCAGGGCAGCGAGCAGCAGCCAGCATTGCCGCGCAGCTGGAAGGTGGTCGCTAACCTGCCATATTATATAACTTCACCGATTTTAGAAAAACTATTATGCTCTAGCGGCGACTATCTCGATTATATCGTAGTAATGATTCAAAAAGAAGTTGCGGAACGCTTAGCGTCAATAGCTCAGCGCCAAACCAGCTCTCTAAGCTATTTTGTCAATTACTATGCCAGCGTAGAATATCTGTTTACCGTAAAACCAGGCTGTTTTGCCCCACCTCCGAAAGTTGACTCTGCCGTAGTCAGACTTACCATGCGGCGGCAGCCCCCGGTAAGCGCCCCTCCTCCAGCTCTGTTCAAAGTGATCAGAACAGCTTTCCAGGAACGGCGCAAAACCTTGCGGCGTTCTTTGCTAAAACTGCCAGGGCCTATCACTTCTTATCAATGGGGAACTATATGGCAGCAAGCCGATATTGACCCACAGCGGCGTCCAGAAACACTGTCATTAGAGGAATTTTCCAATTTAACCGAAGCCATCATTCAGCAAGCTGAGCGCAATTAAAGCTAATTTAATAAAGGATTATCGTTAACAATATAGAAAGACTTATTTTTGTTTTTTGTTATTTAATCGCTTAAAACTTTAATTTTTGGCACTGGCAGCAGTATTTTTTGCTTTCAGTGCCAGATCGCATACAGGAAGATAAATCATTGGATATCACATGCTGCAGTGGATTGCTTTTAAAACGCATGTTGGTAGCCGGCGGGCGCTGGCTGTCATTGCATCGGGGACTTCTCAACGAACTCAACGTTTTTCCCGTACCTGATGGAGATACAGGCACTAATCTCTCCCTTACCGTCCGCGGCGCACTTTCCACTTTGGCAGCTTTCCGTGCTGATGAATCTGTTAGCCAAGTCGCTACTGCAGCAGCGCGCGGAGCGTTAATGGGCGCTAGAGGCAATTCCGGCGTCATCATGTCTCAAATTCTTCACGGTTTTGCCAACGGTTTGGACGGCTTGGACAACGCCCAGGTGCGCGATTTAGCTAAAGCTCTCCGCTGCGCCTCAGAATTCGCCTATAAAGCTGTGCAGGAACCGCGCGAAGGCACTATTCTGACCGTAATCAGAACCATGGCTGAAAAGGCGGAAAGCATGGCGTCTGATGTCACCGATCTGGTAGAATTTCTGACCCAAATCACCAATACCGCGCGCAAGACCCTCTTGAGCTGCTATGAAGAGCTGCCTATTTTGCGCGAAGCTGGAGTAGTCGACGCTGGCGGGCTTGGGCTGGTATATCTATATGAAGGTATGCTTAAGATAGCCCAAGGTGAGCAGCTTACCGACATACACGATGTCCAAGAATATACCGAGCGCTTAGCCCTGCCTGGCCACGATGCTTTGGAAGCAGACATAAAGTTCGGTTACTGCACCGAATTTCTGGTACATGGTACCGACCTGACACCTGAAAAAGTACTCCCCATCCTGCAGACCCTGGGAGATTCGATAGTTCTGGCTAAAACCCAAGACATACTTAAAGTCCACATACATACCAACGACGTAGATGCTGTGGAAAAGGTAGTCACAGCTGGCTGTACGCGCTTTAAACGCAAAATTGAAAATATGCGCGAGCAAAACAAACGGCGTTTAGAACATTACAAACAGGATATTACACCTGCTCAGTACCAGGCCTCCACTTCGGAATTCCGCGGCGAGCTAGAGATTATTGAGCCACCGTCAGCGCAGGCAGTTAAAAACAGCGGCCTGCCGCCAATGGCCGCTATCGTCTCCGGCGATGGCTTCTGTGAATATCTAAACGCTTGGGGAATCGTAATTATCCCCGGCGGGCAGACCACCAATCCCAGCACCCAAGAGATTTTAGATGCTATAAGAGCGGCTCATGAGAAAAGCTCAGTTTCCCGTCCAGTTACAGTTTTCTGCAACAACAGCAACTGTATCGCCGCCGTTAAACAAGCCATATCTTTAAGCGATATTCCCGCCCAGGCCATTGAAACAGTCTGCCCATCGCAAATGGTATCTCTGCTGCGCCAACCCAAAGCCTACGGTGATTTAGCTGGCTATACCGCTAAACTTAGCCATGGAGAGATCACGCAAGCCGTGCGCGATGCTTCTATTCAGGGGCACAGCGTTCTCAAAGGCGATTATATGGCTATCTGGAATAAAAAATTGGTCAGTGTTGATGATACGATAGAAAGCGCTGTGCATAATTTACTAGACAACCAGAACCTTCCCGATGCTTCGCGTTTAGTAGTTGTTGCCGGCGCGGAATGCGACCCTAACCAGGCAGAAGGCATACTCATGAAGATCAGCGAAGCGTTTCCCGGTATAAAAGTCGAATTTTTATGGGGCGGACAGCCGCACTATCCTATTTTGGTGACCTTGGAGTAAGCTATGCCTGTTACAATCGTAACCGATTCTACCTGTGATCTTTACCCTCAAGTTGTAGAACAGAAAAATATCACAGTCGTGCCTTTGCGCGTTCAGGTCGATACCAAAAGCTACATTGACGGAGTAAATATCAATACTGAGCAGCTGTACGACTTCATTACTGAAGGGCACAAACTGCCAACGACTTCACAGCCTCCTGTTCAGGATTTTATAGATACCTATAGCAAAATTAAAGGCGATATTCTCTCTATACACATTGCCTCGTCGCTATCGGGCACCGCTAATGTCGCCAATCAGGCCAAACAGATGCTAGGAGATGACGGCCGGCGCATCCGCATTTACGATTCCCGCAATCTGACCTTGGGAATGGGGCTGCTCGTCCTAGCAGCCAAAGAACAGGCCGATTTAGGCAAAAGTACAGACGAAATTATAGATTATCTGGATGCGCTTCACTCCCATCTGCATATTTATTTTTCGCTTTCCGATTTAGCCCATCTGCACCGCGGCGGCCGCATCGGCAAAGCTACCATGGCTATAGGCAGCCTGCTCAAAGTAAAGCCTATCTTTACCTTTGAAAGCAATAATCTGGTACAGCATGACAAAGCATTCGGCAACGTCCAAGTAATCAATAAACTGGCTGCGCTAGCCTTGCACGATCACCTGATCCGCCCGATTAGCCGCATCTATGTCGCCCATGGAGGCTGCGCGGAATACCTGCCGCAGTTAGAAGACAAAATACGCCAGACACTTGAAGGCGATTACGAGCTTCTGCGCGGAGAAATAGGCTCAGTGATAGCGGTCCACGCCGGGCCGGGTGCTCTCGGCGTCATGTATTATTAATCCCTGCCCTATGTTGCAGCCACGACTTCTCCCCCCTACCATCCTTCCTATTTTGTCAAGCCAGAAACACCGATATTGCGAGCTTTAGCAATGTCATTTAGTTAGTATTTCGCGAACAAGTTGCCGTTTGCACCGTCTTCCGCTGCCCTGGCGTTACAGCAGTTCTGCTAAGGGTCGCAATATTGAATAAATGGTTTGCGGGCAGCGCTTAAGCGCTGCCCGCAAACCATTTTCTATAAGTTAAGGCGGGACATTAGATTGCGAATCTTTTTCTTCTCCTCAGAAGGAGCGCAGCGCACCGCCTGATTAAAAGCCGACTGAGCGTCATTCATCTGCTGCAGACTGACACAGGCTTTGCCCAAATCCACATAAATGCGCCAATCATCGCAGACCATTTCCAGCGCTTGCCGATAAGACCACAAAGCCGCATCGTACTGTCCCTGACGGAATTCTACCCGTCCCCGCAGCCAGGTAAAATTGCCCGCCAAGTTGGGAAAGCGCTGAGCTGCGTCATTAAAGACATCGATAGCATCCTGCATGCGCCCACTTTTGCGCAAAGCGCGTCCCAAATGCTCAAAAGCGTCTGGCTCATCGGGATGCTGCTCACAGGCGGTCTGCATAACAGATACTGCATTAGCCCAAGCCCCGCGGGCACCTTGAATATCAGCAGCCAGCATTTGCAATTTTAAGCTGCGCGGCTCTACCTGCAGGCCTTGGTTTAAACACTGCTGCGCTTGATCGTAATTCTTTTTAGCCAAGGATATTTCGGCCATTCCCCGCCAAGCGTCTGCATCGGAACGGTTGCGGTTTAAAACGGCGCGGAAAACTTCAGCCGCGCGGTTATAATCTTTAAGCGCCAAATAGGAAAATCCCATATCTATATAAGCCCTTAGCAGCAGACTATTGTCAGCAGCGCTATTGGCATTTTTCATAAATGCTTTAAAACAGGATAAAGCCTGTTCGTATTTGCCCTGCTGAGAATAGGCCCGCGCCAAAGGCAAATTGAGGAAATACCATTGCGGCGCCAACTCCAAAGCGTATTGAAATTCGGTAATGGCCACATTGGTCAGACCTTGTCCGGCCAATGCTTTGCCAAGCATACCATGTGCCTGGGCATCATTATTGTTGAGGCTCAGACTCTGCCTAAACTGGCGCACAGCTTCCTCATAATGGCCCATATCGACCATTATTATACCCAACGCTTTTGGATACTCCGGATTGGTATAATCTAAACGTGCGGCTTTAGCAAATTCCTGCGCCGCTGGTTCCAGCTGACCAGCAGTATAATAAGCCATAGCCAAGTCCTCGCGATAGGCAGAATTGACGGGATGCAGCTCAACCGCTTTGCGGTAAGCATTAACAGATTCGCCATCATAGCGCTTCTTCTGATATATGCGCCCCAAACGGCTGTACAGCTCGGAACTTTGCGGGTCGAGGGCCACTAGAGCTTCGAAATGATCCAAAGCCTTATCTAAATGGCCGGCCATCATATAAACCTCGCCTAACTGGCGATGGACCTGAGCATTATGAGGATGATGGGTTAAAGCCTGCTCTAGCTGCTGTACGGCGTCACCGACTTGCCCATGCTGGTACAGCAGATTGGCTAAACTTAACGAAGCTTCTGTATTGCCTGGATCGATTTCTAAAGACGCGTTCAGCTCTTCAACGGCCTGCTGGCCTTGATTTTGCGCCAAATACAGAGTAGCCAGTTCCGCGTGCAGCTCGGCATTATCGCTGTCGTATTGCAGCGCTTTGCGCAAAACCTGCTGCGCCTGCGAATTTCGTCCAGTTTGGATATATAAACGCGAGAGCAAACTATACGCACTGCGGTCACGGGGATCGAGATAACAGACCTGTTCTAAGCAAGAGATTGCTTCATCTATCTGCTGACAGTCAGCCAGCAGCATACCCAATTGCCGGTTGGCCTCAATATTCTCAGGATCCAAAGTTACCGCTTCGCGATATTCTTGGATAGCTGCCTCAATGCGCCCAGCTTCTCGCAGCGCAAAAGCCAAACGGCAGCGAATATCGAGATCATACGGTTCTCTGTCTTCAGCGTGCTGCAGCGAACTCAGCACCATCTCGGGCTGATTAGTATATTGATAAAAATCGGCTAAAGCTAAATAGGGAGCTGCGTCGGTTGATAAATTGATAGCGCGTTCAATAGCATTGTGCGCTTCGCCAAATTCCCCAGTCTCTAAATAAGCGCGTCCTAAATAGAGATAGGCTTCACTGGAATTGCTGTCTTTGGCGATAGCCTGCAGTAAAGCTACGATAGCTTCCTTGAAATTGGCTTTCTCATACAGAGATTTGCCTTCTTCTAAATAATTGGCAGCCTCGCGCTGAGTAATATATTCCGTAATTGACAGAGTGGACCCGCATCTGTCACAAGTAGTAGCATTAGGAGAATTTTCCGCACCGCATTTAGGGCAGAATAGAGAGCGCTGTTCTGCGCTGACCTGATTATTAATCGCTTCTACTTCTTTTTCCTGACGCTGCAGCCGTCCTAAAAGATTTTCTACTTTGCCGGCGCCGCTTTCATCGCCCACATCGGCCATCCAGGACGTAGAAGCTACAGCCCCGCTCTTAACGCTGTTGACATAGGGCTTTTTCACGCTGGAATTTGCCGTCGCTGTTCCTGGAGCTTTAGCCGCAGCTGAACTGGAATACTGCGCGGGCGAGACAGCCTGTGAGGGCATAACATCAGCATCAGCCCCAGACTGAGCAGCAGAGGTATTTTTTTCGGCAGCAGCGCTTTCCAGAAGCGACCCGCTCCCAGATGCCGCTGAAGTAGGTGAATCGGAATTAAGCAAAGAAACCGCAGGCGCTGGCTGGTCCACGCCCGGCTGCCTGAATCCGCCGCTCATATCTACACTGGTCTGCTCAATGACTTGACGCAAAGCCGGACCAGGGGCTGGCGGTTTGGGACGGGACACAATTTCTTTGGCCGGCTCAGGTTCCTTATTCCCCAGCAGCGTTTCTTCCAAGTTGATATGTTCCAGCCACTCTTTGCTAATATCCGAACTAGACGCGATAGAGTCCAGAAGCGCCTGAGCGTCGAACTCCCCGGGGCCAATCTTCTTAGCCGGCAAAGCTGTCGGAACAGGGACAGGAGGCAGTTCTTTGATGTTAGCTTCTACAGCGCGATCATAGACAGCCAAAATATCTTTGATGTTTTGATAACGTTCGTCGGGATTCTTCGCCAGCATGCGCAAGACGATCTGCTCTAACTCTGGAGAAATCGTCGGGTTTAAACCGCTGGGCGATGGCGGCGGCATTTCAGCCACTTTGCGGAACATATCTAGCGGATTAGTAGCGTTGAAAGGCCAGCTCCCGGTGATAATTTCAAATAAAATAACACCTAAAGAATAAATATCCGTACGGCAGTCGGTTACCTTGCCCTGGGCCTGCTCTGGTGAAACATAGGCTGCCGTGCCCATCACCTGACCGACTTCTGTCAAGGAGTGATGCCCCTGAAAGAAAGCCAGACCAAAATCCATCACTTTAACCCGACCGCTTTTGTTGATCATAATATTGTCAGGTTTTAAGTCGCGATGGATCACCTGATTCTCGTGAGCATAACTGACAGCTTCTAAAACCTGCCGGAAAATACCCAAACGTTCGCGCAGCTGTGCAGGCTGAGGAATCACGTCGTCTTGAATCATATCGCTCAGAGCCTGGCCATCGACAAGTTCCATGACGATGAAATAAATATCATCAACCTGGCCTATATCGTGGATTTTCACGATATAGGGACTGTCTAGCCGCGCCGCAGTCTTCGCTTCGCGCAGGAAGCGCTCGACCATTTTTTGAGTTAAGCGCTTTGGGGGGAGCACTTTGATGGCAACCGGGCGCTCCAGCACGGGGTCTTCTCCTCGGTACACCACTCCCATACCGCCGCGGCCTAATTCCTCTATGACGCGATAACGCCCTATATAAACCGGATCACCCATTATTTTGCCTTTCACCAGACCTATTTATACTGGTTTATAAAATCCCCCGCAATCTGCCAGGCCTGCTCTTCAGTAAGCCCTCCCCGCACCGCGCTGGCCCGCGCTAAATAATCGGTAAGCTCACCAATTTTAGCGCCCTGAAGCTGAGGATACTTTTCCAATAATAATTTTACCGCAAGGGGAACCTGAGGACAATATGCTGAGCCATTTTCGAAAAAATCTTTTAGCATATTGCTGACATTCCCGGGCAAGTTCTGCCCAATTAGGGCCTCGGGCTGACTCAGCCAAGCGTAAAGCAAGACGGCGGCAGCTTCACGGCCTGTGCTGCGAAAAAAATCAAACCATTTTTCCCGAAGCGACTGCCCCTTTAACAACATTTCTGCTGTATCACCATGTAATCCTATTAAATTAATGATTTTGCGCTCTTTGCGAGAAAGAGAAAAACGCTGGACCAAACTATCTAAATATGCAGAATTCCGAAAAGCTCTACAGGCAGATTTTACCTGACCGCCACCCAAAAGCAGTGCCCAGCCCAAAAGCATATAACGGCTGTGCCCACTGCGCACTGGCTCTTCCCAATATTTCCGTTCAGCCTGCTCCCAGGCCTGCTGCTTACCCCAAGGAGACTGCTTCCAGAATTCCCAGCGCTTTAGGCTCTCTTTGATCTGTACAGCATCGGCAACGAGTTCAGGCCAAAGCGCCGCAAAAATACCGCTGCGCAAGGCGAAATCGAATTGCCCCACAATATCCCCAGCAAATATGCGAGACAATTCTTCATTAATGCGCTCGCTGGCTATTTGGCGTAAAGCTGATACCTGCCGCCGTATCTGCCCTTCCAGTTCAGGATTAGGCACTAAACAGTGAGTGCACAAAAAACGCCAGGCCCGCAAATTGCGCAGCGGGTCAGCTGCTAAATTATCTTCACTTAAAGCGCGCAGAATTCCCCGCTGACAGTCGGCAATTCCCCCCCAAGGATCGACAAATTCATCACCAAGCACATCCCAGGCCACAGCGTTAATGGTAAAATCGCGTTTTCTTAAATCCTCTTCTATAGTATCCGCCTGTCTGGCGGCAAAATCCAGGTGATCCTGCGGCACATTGGCCAAGCGCCAATACCCGCGCTCTTTATCCAAAGCTACCACGCTCCCCCCTAAACGTTCCGCCAGCTTAGCTACATAGCCCTGCACCTGAGAGCTTTCCCTGGTATCTACGATCATATCGACATCAGAAAATCCCCGGCCCATGAAAAAATCTCTGACCCAGCCCCCGACTAACCACAGCCTGATACCTTCCCGGCTTATGAGCGTTTTAACCTCAGCTAAAGTACGGCTCTGCCGTATTTGCTGTTCTGCTTCCTCTCTGGAGATGAAAACGCTCATTGTCTAAACGCCGCTCCGCTAAAATCAATCATGTTGAGGCGATTTACGGAAAAACCGTGCATATCAGCTCTATAAACGCTAAAAACCGAAGACCAGGCTAAGGGAACCTCAGCCGCACCTTCATGCAAGAAATGAACAGCCCTAAAATAAGCCCTTCGCCGTCCCTCTCGCGTAGGCACTGAACGCGCTTCATTCAGAGCCTGAATCAAACGCTCGCTAGAGTAATTGGGTATATTTACCAAACCATTGATCCCATCACTTTCTGACCATTGCATACTGAGCTCTACGTCGGGATCGCTCAGACTGTGCTCATTCATTACTAAAGCTATCTGAAACATACCAGTAGCCAAACGCCGCAGGTAATCTTCGCGCTGAACCCCCACTATCTGAGCATTCAGCCCCGCGTCATCCATGGCCTGGGCTACGCACTCAGCTACCTGCTGACAGCTATCGTCTAACGGAGATAGCTCCTCATAAAGCAGTTCAGCTTTTTCATTATGCCTGTATATATCTTTGCCATAAACTTTTGCGAACCACGAACGCGCTTTCAGCGGATCGTAAGTGCGCATTTCTAAATCGCGGGGATAAGCCCAGCTACTGCTGGGCAGACAGGCCTCAGCCGTATATCCATTATCGCCCCAAAACTTCTTCACTAGGGCCGCTTTGTCAAAAGCATACTGCAGTCCCAGCCTACAGCGTATATCTTGAAAAGGAGTACGCGAGCAGTTGAGCATCAGACTCCAATACGCTTGTCCGGGATGCGCCACAGCTTTAAGGCGAGGATGCCGCTTAAGACGCTCAAGATCGTGCCAGTCAACAGCTATGGCTATATCTGCATAGCCGCGTTCAATACAGCGGCTTCGCCAAGCTGCTTTTTCAACATGCCAAAAAACAATTCGCTTCCAGATAGGCAAATGCCGCCAGTACTTATCAAAGCGGCCCAAAACTAAACGCTGTCCAAGACGTACTTCCTCTATTTTGTAGGGGCCTGTCCCACACAAAACCCGGTGTTCTCCGCTGCTTTTCGGGCTTACAATAGTAATCGCCAAGGCAGGCTGGGCCAAAATCTCCAAAAAATCGGCGATAGGCTTGCGCAGCTCAACTCTGACAGCATAATTCTCCACAGCTTCGGCTTTTTGCAGCAAAGGCCGTCCCCGTTCTCCTAGCAAGGCTCGATGATGAGAAAACGAACCGCTATACATGCCTTCCATACCCCAGCTGCGCTGTAAAGCATCGGCAACAGTCCGGGCATTCAATTCCGTGCCATCATGGAAAAATACGTTACGGCGGAGATAAAACACCCATACTCTCTGCCGCGCATCGCATTGCCATCTTTCCGCCAGCCAGGGGATTACCTCACCAGGGCGTTTGCCAGGGCGAACCAGAGTTTCATAAACGCAATACAAGGAACGGCGGCTATTAAGAGATGTAGCTCTGGAAGGATCGTTTTCCTCGAACGTATCCCCAGTAGCCACCACCAAAGTTTGCCGCTGAGCTTGCGAAGAGGTCCAAATAGCTGCGCTCAAGGCAAGCAGCAGCAACAGAATTGCCGTTATACGTACTGTCTGACCGATTTTTCGCTGCCACCTGCGATACCAAAACATGCAGCACTAATCCTGCCACTGTTCGCACAGCCAGGCTATTTCTCGGGAGTACCCTTCCAGCTCATTAGGAGTCTCTAAAATAAAAGGAAGGTGATGTAAAGCCGGATGATTGATGAGACGCACTATAGCTTCACTTCCCAAAGCTCCCTCACCAATTTTCGCATGACGGTCTTTATGAGAAGCTTTAACATTTAAACTATCGTTAAGATGAACTACGCGCAAACGCTCGATTCCCAGAACCTGATCAAATTCCCGCAAAACATCGTCTAAGTGCTCTGCAATATCATAGCCACTATCCCAAGTATGGCAAGTATCAAAACAGATTCCTAAGCGATCCCCCAGCTCCACCCGATCTATAATCTGCTTTAACTCGGCAAAGCGCGAACCTACTTCACGGCCTTTGCCGGCCATCGTTTCCAGCAGGACTACAGTGGTATGCTCAGGCTTAAGGACTTCATTGAGCATGGCCGCGATCTGTTCCACTCCGACAGCTAACCCTTGGCCCATATGGCTGCCGGGATGCAAATTATAGAAGTTATGCGGAACGCTTTCCATGCGCTCTAAATCGTCAGCCATAGTGCGCTTGGCAAAAGCACGCTTGCTGGGATCGTCAGAACAGGCGTTTAGAGTATAAGGCGCATGAGCCACGATAGGGCCAATTTGTCCCTCGCGCTGACACCTCACAAAGTCTGCAGCGTCCTGGGCATCAATAGGTTTAGCCGCACTGCCCCGGGGATTGCGCGTATAGAACTGAAACACATTAGCACCAATAGACTGCGCGGTGCGGAGCATACTCATAAAGCCATGAGATGAAGATAAGTGACAACCGATCAGCATACGTATGCACAGGTCAGGCATCGGGTTCATACCCCCGATACCTGAAGCACCCTCTCAGCTAAAATTATTCGGCAGCAGGAGCAGCGGTTTCTTCTGTTGGCTGGGCAGCCGCCAATTTGCGCTGCTCGTCGGCGTAAGCGTCCAAGTTAGCGACTAAGAAATCGATAAGCTGATCGCCCTCGCCATTCATGTTCTTTTTCCAAATCTCGCGAATCACATCGGAATACAGCCACACTAAAGCCTGACCGGCTTCAGTAATAGCATATCCTTTTTTGCCTCCTTCGGGAGCGACTTCCAGCACTAAGCCACGCTCAACGAGATCAGCTACTGTGTTGGGGAACTCTTCATCTTTAATTTGGCTGCGCCAAGTATCCTCTGGCATATACTCTTGACGGCGAATGAGTTCATGGGCGTAAACAGCTAACAGGTAGTAAGCGCGGTGGAATTCTTGCTCATCAAATTCAGGCATGTGATAAACTCCTTGTGCATTGATAAGGATAATAAACCTTTTCTATATTCTACCTTGAAAATTATACCCCTTGAACTACTCCTAAAATTCACTGCCATTTAGTAACTGTCCAATGTCGTTAACTTAAGGCTCAATAACATTGGAAATGTTGACTCATATACAATTATCGCCACGTTCATGCCTGCGTATAAGCTAGAGCATAACACAAGCTAAACCTCGATTCCCCAACAGTCTTGGGCACCCCCTCTGTCGCAGTCGCGACTTCTCCCCCTCCCATCCTTTAGGGGGAGTCAGATAGTTCACAAGTTAGCTGATCGCTAACTAAATGATATTATCCTATAATTCATTTATCTTCGCCGCGCAAATGAGCAAGCCATAAAGCCAATTTACGTTCCATGCCTAAACTGCCTGGCTTATAAAAACGCTGTCCCTGCAGGCTGTCAGGAAGATAATTCTGCCTGGCAAAATGTTCTGGATAATCGTGAGCATAACGGTATCCCCGGCCATACCCCAATTGTTCCATGAGCTTGGTAGGAGCATTGCGCAAATGCAAAGGCACGGGGGCCCCGGGATCGCTTCTCACCGCGTCCATAGCCCGCTCATAGGACATGCCCACACTGTTAGATTTAGGCGCTAAGGCCAAGTATAAGGCCGCATGGGCTAAAGGGTAATAGCCTTCGGGCATACCCACAAAATGCACAGCCTGCTGTGCCGCTATAGCGACAGAAATGCCCTGCGAATCGGCCAAACCTACATCCTCAGACGCTAAAATCACCAATCTTCTGGCAATAAACAGCGGATCTTCACCGCCATCCAAAAGACGGGCCAGCCAATACAGAGCCGCATCGGGATCACTGCCGCGAATGGACTTAATCAGCGCCGAAATAATATCGTAATGCCCCTCACCAGCCCTATAATGGTGGGCAGCTTTTTTGCCCAAAGTTTCAGCCACGTGTTCCAGTGTCAGGCACAGCCTTCCCTGCCCATCAGGAGTCAGTGAATTGCACGCTTCTTCCAAAGCATTAAGGGCAGAGCGGGCATCGCCTCCGCAGGCAGACGCTAAAGCTGACAGCACTTCTGAGCTGGCTATAACCGATAGTTTGCCCAGCCCTCGCTCTTCATCTTGCAAAGCGCGCTTCAGCAAAACTGTAATTTCTTCCTCAGAAAGAGCGTACAGCGTAAAAACGCGGCAGCGAGACAGCAAGGGGCCTACCACCTGAAACGAAGGATTTTCTGTAGTGGCACCAACCAGGGTTATCGTGCCATCTTCCACATGAGGCAAAATAACGTCCTGCTGAGATTTGCTAAAACGGTGAATCTCGTCGAGAAAAAGCACAGTGCGCACTCTCGTCAAATTCCAGCGACCTTTAGCCTCGGCCACAACTTTGCGCACTTCTGCGACACCAGCTGTCACCGCAGACAAAGCGATAAAATGGCCCTTCGCTGACGCTGACATGAGACGGGCCAAACTGGTTTTTCCCGTGCCTGGCGGTCCCCATAAGATCATAGAAGGCAGGCGATCGCAGTCTAGCAGGCGGCGCAGAACACGGCCTGGACCTATCAAATGGCGCTGGCCTACGTATTCCTCTAAAGTGCGCGGACGCATCCGGGCTGCCAAAGGTTCCAAAAATAGCCCGTTACCCGGCGCTGACGCCATATCCTTCTGCCGTTCGCGGTAAGCTTCAAACAGGCTGAGGCTCTCGTTATCATTTCCGTCTTTAGCCATCGTCAATACATCGGCAAATCATCGCAAGAGACCCCTGCTTTCCGCAAATGGCTTCTCTCATCAAAAGATTGCAAACGCCACACAAAGCCCCCCGCCAAGGGGAAAGGCACTAATTTGTTATAAGCTCCCCAGCCCATACGGAACTGTTCCCCGCTAGCTCCTGTATAATCAAAATTGAGCAAGTGACACAGAGCTGTCGCTGAAGCAAACGTATGTCCCACCAGCACTATACAGCGCGGCTCAGGCGGAACTGACCACCTGCGATATAGTCCGTCAGCAACGAAGCTAAAGCCAGCCCGCTGCAAAACAGCATCTATCCCCTGGCTGATGCGCCTATAAAGATGTTCTATGCTTTCACCTTCAGGAGGACCAGAAAACCTTTCTTTCAACGGAGTGCTGTACCATGCTTTAAAATAAGCTTCAACTTCGCTGAGGGGAAACTGGTCGAGATTTTTCGCCTGTATTTCCTGATACCACTCGGCAATTTCTGGTTCACGCCCCCATAACCGCGCCAAGGGGGCGGCTGTTTGGCGGGCACGCAATAAATTAGAAACGTAAAAATCTGTTACGGGAAGATGAGCGAGGCTTTGGGCTAAACATTCCGCTTGGCGGAGGCCTAAAGGCGTTAAGCAGGGTTCGTCAATACCTCGGCCCTCGCGCTGCCATTCCGGCTGACCATGACGGACGAAATAAATAGCATGAGGCTCGCTAATTTCAAGATTGCCCAATTCATCAGCCTGCCTGCGCTGCATGGTATTTCTGCTCACCGAATCCCCTTCGCAGTGAATATCTGCTGAATCCGCCTCTGCTATTTTGCCTTCCATAATCTTGCTGCCTAGTTCTTCAGTGCCTGCAGAGGAGCGGGAATTCGGCCGCGGCGGTTGACAAAACCAGAAGAGGAAAACTTATTGACATCGATAATGGGAGCAGCGCCGAGCAAACCGCCATAATCAACGGTTTCTCCTGCCTTTTTGCCGGGTATCGGCAAAATACGCACCGCAGTAGTTTTGCTGTTGACCATGCCGATAGCCATTTCATCAGCTACTATGCCGGCAATCGTCTCCGCACTGGTATCGCCAGGAATAGCTATCATATCCAAACCCACCGAACAGACACTGGTCATCGCTTCCAACTTATCGAGCGACAGCGCCCCCATACCCGCACAGCTAGCCATTTCTTCATCTTCAGAAAGGGGAATAAACGCTCCTGACAAACCGCCCACATAGGAAGAAGCCATAGCTCCGCCTTTTTTTACAGCATCGTTGAGCAGTGCCAGAGCAGCCGTCGTACCGTGCGTACCGCAGCGCTCTAACCCCATAGCTTCCAGAACCTCAGCTACGGAATCTCCGCGCGCCGGAGTTGGCGCTAAGGACAAATCTAAAATGCCAAAGTTCACCCCCATGCGCCGGGATACTTCACGCCCAACCAATTCACCCATGCGGGTAATCTTAAAAGCGGTACGTTTTACAATCTCGGCTACCTGGCCTAAATCGGCGTTAGGCCCTAAACGCTTAATGGCAGCGCTGACAACACCCGGACCGCTGATGCCGACATTGATGGCTGCTTCGGATTCGCCCATACCGTGCATAGCGCCAGCGATAAAGGGGTTGTCCTCAACCATATTGCAGAAACACACCAGCTTGCAGCAAGCTAAACCTTCTTTTTCCGGGTTCATATGCGCTGTTTTTAAAACTACATCACCAAAGCGGCGCACAGCATCCATATTAATCCCGGCTTTAGTAGAAGCCAGCGACAGAGAGGAACACACGCGCGTAGTGCTGTTGAGAGCCTCGGGAATAGAATCAAAAAGCACGCGATCGCAGTCTTTAAATCCTTTGTGCACCAGCGCGGAGAAACCGCCTACGTAATCGACGCCCACTTCAGCAGCCGCTTTATCGACCGCCAAAGCTAAAGGCACGTATGAAGTCGCGTCTGTTGCGGCACATATATAGGCTAACGGGGACAGAGCCAAGCGTTTGTTGACGATGGGAATACCGAATTCATCAGCTACTTGTTCTACAATCGGGACTAAATTTTTTCCCACAGTCAAAATCTTGCGCACCACGCGTTCGCAAGTTTTTTTCATAGAGGAAGATACACAGCTCTGCAGGCTGATACCCAAGGTAACCGTGCGAATATCGAGATGTTCGCTCTCGATCATCCGCAAAGTATCTAATACTTCATCTGTTGCAAGCCACATAGATATTCAATTTCCGCACAAAGGCTGCAGCTCCTGTTTATCTGCTGTCAGCCGGTTGTTAATCGCTCCATTCCTGCGCCCAAGACGTTCTCGACAAATCCAGGTCGGCAAAACGCAGCAAGCTGTCCAATTTACCGAGGCTCACGGCCACTTCTTCATTATGCTCGTGAAAAGCCGCGCAGCGGTGCAGTTCGTGGCGCTGCCAAGCTAAAAAATGTTTTACATTGTCATTAAAACGCGCCTGGCGGCAATGGCTGACGAATTCGTGAACAAACTTGAAAAAATTCTGGAACGAGACAAACGATACTCGGCCTAAAAACGCCCTATAATTTATAATACCGCTCTCAAAGCGCAGGGGCTCAGGAAGATCCTCCACGCAAACATCCAGGACATGGCTTTCTTTGAAAGATACTATACGCCCTTCGCTGCTATCTCCGCCTTTAACCATGCGCCCCATATCGTTGATCATTTTTTCGGTAACATAAGCCGCTGCTTCGGTGTCATATTTCTCAGAAACGAATCCTAAACAAACTAGCTTTATCTTATCCCAAGCGATTTTATACTTTTCCTTAGCGGTTTCGGCGATCAAGAACCCGTCACTGAAAGAGCCTGTTTTGACCCGCAGAGGCAAAGGCAACGAACGCCCATGATGAAACGAGAGACCGCTCCCGGCAACGGCCTGATCAGGCGCAGGGTTCTGATTAGACGCTGCTGCTTCAGCATCTGATTTGCGCAATCCCAAGACAGCTTCTTTTGCTGTTTCAGCTGCAAGTTCCACAGCACACTGTGTTTTTTCAGCGGCAACTGCTGGCGGAGCAGAAACAGCAGCAGCTTTATTTTTGCGTTTGTCTTTCTTATTTCTTTTCATGCTTCCCTCTGCTGCTTATTTCATTGCGCAGCTGACGCAATTTAAGCTTCATATCACTGATATTGTCAGAATGGCGGATCGCTTCGCTGGGAGAAATGCGGCAATCGCGAACTAACTGCAGCAAATGGCGATCAAAGCTCTGCATGCCTTCAGTATCAAAGGAATCCAATTCGCTCTTGATATTGCCGAGATGCATTTCCCGAATGTTCTCCTGCATACGCGCATTGCCTATCAGCACCTCCACGGCGACTGCGCGTTTACCATCTAGGGTGGGAATCAGGCGCTGGGCTACAATGCCGCGAACATTAATCGCCAGCTGCTGCAAAACCGGAGCATGCATATCTTCGGGGAAAAACTGCAATACGCGCTCTATCGTCTGCACAGCGTTATTGGCGTGCAAAGTCGATAAGACCAAGTGCCCCGTTTCAGCAAAGTACACAGCAGCTTCCACTGAAGCTACATCGCGCATTTCACCGATGAGCAGCACATCGGGCGCTTGGCGCAAAGCGCTTTCCAGCGCATCGCGGTAACATTTCGTATCAGTGCCGACCTCGCGCTGGCTTACCAAACAATTGGGAGCGTCGGTATGCACGTATTCAATAGGATCTTCAATGGTAACAATATGCCCGGGAGCATGTTCCTTGCGATAGCGGATCATTGAGGCCAAGGTCGTAGATTTTCCCGATCCTGTTGGCCCGGTTATCAAAACCAGCCCGCGTTTGCACATAGCCAATTCGCGCAGCACCGGAGGCAGTCCCAAATCTTCTAAGTCTAAAATTTCATCGCTGATGCGGCGCATAACGATAGCTATCGTATCGCGCTGCCGATAAGCGTTCACCCTAAAACGCGCTAAATCGCGCAAAACGTACACAAAATTAGCTTCAGGCTTATCGTTGATAAAACTGCTGCGCAAATGCTGCGGAATGATAGACATAGTGAGAGCGCGAGTCAGCTCAGGTGTCAGTGCCGCGCATTCGATGGGATGCATTTGTCCCAAAATGCGCAAATAAGGGGGATTTCCGGCTTTAAAATAGACATCAGACGCCTGCTCACGGCAAGCAGTCTGCAACACTCTGTCTAAAAAATCGCGTAAAGCTTCCTCGTCAAAGGTAGCCATTTCCTTATCTAAGTTAATGGTGCTGTTGCTGGGTCTATGTACAGCCAGATTTTTTTTAATCTCCATAATAACCACCTTTCTCCCAAGCTAAAACGCGGGCGCAACAACTCAGCTTACCGACCGATTAGTTTTTACCTCTCCACTTACTGAAATCCAAAGGTTTTTCTTCTCCGCGCATAAGGCGTTTAATGTTCTCCCGATGGGTAAAAATCACTAAAAATACAATAGTTACAGCTAAGGTAATATTCACAATCCCCTGATTATACAAACCCATTAAAATCGGCAGCGAAAAAGCAGCGCTTAAAGTTGCTATAGAAGATATGCGCGTGATCGCGAAAACACCAGCCCACAGCAAGAAGGCCATACCTGTTGGCACAGGCGCCACAGCCGCCAGAACTCCGCAAGAAGTAGCTACGCCTTTGCCGCCTTTAAAACCAGCAAAAATCGACCAGTTATGCCCAATAATTGCCGCTAAGCCAAAAGCAATTTTCAATAAAGGCGCCATAAACATTGGCATGATAGTAAGGTAAGACAGACCCACTGCCACCACGCCTTTTAAAATATCAACGGACAGCACTATCAGAGCCCATTTAGCCCCTAAAACCCTATAGACATTAGTCGCTCCCAGATTGCCGCTGCCGACTTTGCGCAGATCGACATGAGCATGGCGCTTCGCGACAAGCAAACTAGTTGGAAATGAGCCTATCAGATAACATAATACCAATAAAATCAGCGTCCAGATCAAGAAATATCAGCCTTTCTACTTAATTAACATAATTACTTAACAAATCTAAATACTATAGGAGTGCCGACAAAGCCAAAAGCTTCGCGCACTTGGTTTTCCAAATAACGCCGATAGGAAAAATGCACTAGACGGGGATCGTTGCATTTCAGCACAAAAGTAGGCGGAGCGCCGCCCTGCTGGCTGACGTACTTTATCTTGAGATGCTCGCCTTTATACCCTGGCGGCGGACGCAGAGCTACGGCCTCTTTAATGACTTGATTGAGAACCGGTGTAGCGACACGGCGGCGCGCTTCATCAGCGGAATCCAGTGCGGCTTTCAATATTTCCTCAGTACCGCTTCCGGTCAGAGCTGAAGTAAACAGCACCGGGGCATAAGACATGAAATCCAATTCTTTGGCCAACCGCTTGACGAATCCATTTTTCCATTCCTGGACGCGGGCCGCTCCTCCAGCCAAGTCGGCTACCAAATCCCATTTGTTAACTACAATAATTGAGGCTTTTCCGGATTCGTGAATTTCACCAGCGACTCTCTTATCCTGGGCCACCACACCGTCACAGGCGTCTAAGACCAGGACAGCCACATCGGCCCGTTCCAAAGACTGAGCCGCGCGCTTGCTGGAATAGAACTCCACATCTTCATCTACTTTAGCTTTGCGGCGCAGGCCTGCAGTATCAACCAAGCGAATTTTTCGCCCATCAGCTTCCATAAAGATATCTACAGAATCTCTGGTAGTGCCCGCTTCATTGTGGACAATACTGCGCTCTTCTCCAATTAAGCGATTCAGGGTAGAAGATTTGCCTACGTTGGGACGCCCAACTATAACGATTGAGACATCGGTGCTGTCGGATTCCCCGCTTTCCTCGGGAAGCATTTGCAAAATCTTGTCGCACAAGTCTCCGGTGCTGGTACCGTGCATGCCTGAAACCGGCAATGGCTCCCCTAACCCCAGAGAATAGAATTCTCCTAATCCCATCTCTGCAGACAGTGTATCGGCCTTATTGGCGGCCAACAAAATTGGTTTACGCTGCCGGCGCAGCACATCGGCAACAGCTTCGTCTAGATGATGGATTCCCGCTCTTATGTCGACTACGAAGAGCACCAAATCGGCTTCTTCCACAGCCTGCTGGGCCTGGCGAAACACTTGTTTGCGCAAGACATCAGTGCTGTCCGGATCAATACCGCCGGTATCACAGACAGCAAATTTACGGCCTGACCATTCGCATACACCGTATATGCGATCTCTAGTAATGCCGGGCAGGTCCTGCACTATAGCTGTGCGTTTACCGACTAAACGGTTAAACAGCTGGGACTTTCCCACATTAGGACGGCCCACTATAGCGACCAGAGGGAAACCGCTAGGATATGATCTAGCATTTTCGTTCATGAGTTGCACCTGTTCAGCCGCCCATTCAACGGCATCTGTTTATCAACAAAATTAAATTCTGAAATTCTGGCGTTATTGCGGCATTCCTTGTTGCATAAGCTGCGATATGCGCCACATTATCTCGTCCTTAACTATACGTATGCGCTCACGGTTAGCCGTCTCTTCGCGTTCAAAACAAATAGGCTGACCAAAGCGCACCCCCAGAGGCTGATGGCCCCAGGGCCACCTGCTCTGCAAAATATCCAAAGTATTAAAAACAGCAGCCGGAATAACTGGAGCACCGGTATGCAGAGCTAAAGTCGCTACACCTGAGTGCGCAGGCAGCAGCTTGCCGCTTTTAGAACGCGTTCCTTCCGGGAAAATGCCCAGCAATCTGTTTTGCCGGAGCACTTCAAGAGCTCCCTGCAAAGCTTTGCCGTCACGGGCACGCCTATCTACCCAAACACAGCCACAGCCCCGCACAACCCAGCCGATAACCGGCATGGTGCGCAGTTCTTTTTTGGCGATAAAATAAACTTGGCGCTGGGGTATAGCCACAGCTATAAAGGGCGGATCGGCCAAAGACTGATGATTGCAGGCCAAAATAGCCGGGCCTTGAGCTGGTATATTTTCTGCTCCTTCTACGCGAAAGCCACACGTAGACTTTAGAACTGCCTGCATCAGCACTCTGCCTGCCCTATAGCGGGTCATAAAATCAGGCTTATAATTAGCGTCTGGCTGAATTCTCCCCGTATATGGATGTGAGGTTATAATTATTTCTGGCGAATCGCCAGTATCTGGAGAACCACCCATCACATCAACCGATCCCTTTCAGCAGCTGAAGACATTCCTGAGACAATCCCTCCACGACCTCATCTATAGTCTTGCCCGTACTGTCAAAACGGCGCACTCCCTCAGCTAAATACAGCGGAGAATCGCTGCGATGGCTGTCAATGTAATCGCGTTCTTTCAGCTGTTCAAGGACTTCTGCCTCGGTGATGGATTCTCCCTGCTGCTGCAGTTCCAAATAACGCCGCCGGGCGCGCTCTTCCACGCTGGCATCCAAATAATACCGGAACTCTGCCTCCGGCATAACTACAGTGGTAATATCGCGTCCCACCATAATTACCCCGCCATTTTCCGCCATTTTTTGCTGGCGCTGCACTAAATTCCGGCGCACGCCCGACACTTTAGCCACGGCAGATACGTTTTGATCGATTCGGGGTTCATGCAGCCTCGCGGTTATATCTAAGCCATTGAGTTCCAGGGCATAACCCAATTCGCCGTCGTCCGGCTTAATGCGCATGTCACAATTTTCAGCTAAATCCGTTAGAGCGCCGTCATTGCTGAGGTCAGCCGAGTTTTTCAAAGCCAGCCAGGCTACTGCGCGGTACATGGCCCCCGTATCCAAGAAAACTAGGCCTAAGCGCCTGGCTAATAAACGGGCCACAGTTGTTTTCCCGCTGGCAGCGGGGCCATCAATAGCGATATTGGGCAGTTTCATAGCACATCACCTTTATTGTTTTCTTCCCTCCCATCCTTTAGGGGGAGTTAGATAGTTCGCAGATTAGCTAATCACTAACTTAACGACATTACTTGTAGGGGCAATGTCATTGCGTTAGGGCGCGATGACATTGCCAATGCTTACCAATCCAAATAGAATCTTCCTCCAGGACGGGCGACCAGAAGACATGGGTCTTGCAAGTACTTTTTAGCGGCCCGGTTGACATCGGCCATCGTAACCCGGCGCAAATCCTGCAAATATTGAGAATCAGCACCGTAGCCAGGCCCCAACAACTCCGCCATCCCCGTATGCAGGGCCCGCCCTGCATTAGTTTCCCGCTGCAGCAAATATTCGCCTATCAGCATGTTGCGCGTATCTTCCAACTCTTGTTCTCTGATGCCTTCATCGCGGAATTTGCGCACTTCAGCCACCATTCTGCGGCGCACTTCCCCCACCGAAGTAGCTTTGCAAACAGCGTGGCAGAGGAAATGGGAAGGACCGCTTAATTCAGGATAACGCCCAGCCAGTTCATAAGCCAAGCCGCGTTTTTCCCGCAGTTCCAGCCATAAGCGCGAGGAAAGCCCCGAACCCAGAGCGGCTGTAGCTAGACGCATGGCCGCATAATCGGCCGAAAGCATGGGAGGCGCAGGATAACCCACCAATACCCAGGCCATATTGGCAGAAGATGACAAATACATTTCCTTCTCCTGGGCCTGGGCTTCCCATTGTGTAGCTATGACAGAATCTGGATGCGGCGTCATGCCCGCCAGATGCTTTTTGGCTAAAGTTTCAACAGCCGCCCCACTTACTTTGCCCGAGATGGACAGCAGCATATGATCGGGAGCGAAATGGCGCTCCATAAATGCGCTCAGCGACTGAGCGCTGGCCTTTTTAACTACCGCTTCGCTGCCAAAGTTAGAGCGTTTATAAGGATGATAGCGGTAAAACTGCGATAGAAAAATTTCGTATAATTCCGAAAAACCTCCGCCGCGCTCCTTCAGAGATATAAGCAGGCGGGAGCGCACATTCTCGGCTTCCTTCTCCCCAATAACTGGATTGTTTAGCGCCAAACACAGACGCTCCAGCCAATAGGCGCAATGCTTAGAATCGGTCACAATACTCAGCCTAGCCAGATCGGGCGTAACGCCGGCATCGATAACGCTGCCAGTTATTTCGGCTACATCTTCACCTTTTTCAGAAGTAACACGATCGAGCAGCGTCTCTAAAACAAAATTTGTATAGCCAGCTAAATTGCTCTCTTCTTGGAACACCCCGCAATGCACCAGCAGCTCGATAGCCACTACATCGTCATAAGGCACTTCCTGAACCAATATCCTCATTCCGTTGGGCAGAGCGTAACGGCGCACCGGCGCACTATTGACAGCGGGGTACTTTTTATCGGTTTTTACCTGATCGTATAAAGTATATGTAGACGCCGGCGGGTGGACCTTGTTGAGCTTTTTAGTAAACTCATAGGGAGAAGTGGAAGAATGCTGCGGATTCTGTCCGCCGAAAGCCAAAGCTGAACTCAGGAGAATGACAGCCAAACTGAAGACGATCGTATTGCGCATCAAAACCACCTGCTTCCCGGAGTGCGCCGGCGCCCCATACCATCATAATCATCGAGACGGCTGCGGCGCTTTTGTTCGGGCTGCTGTTCGCGCTTCATCGTAACCGCATAATACCCGTCTGTGAAGTATTTGCAGGCTGCCTCCTGTACATCTTGAACCGTAACCGCTTCTAACTGCTCGCAATAATCAGCTGGGAACTTCTCTTCGCCTAAGGCGGCATAGAACCCTAAACTTTCCGCCTTTCCGGCGTTTTTCTCATTGCCGAGCTGGAAATTGCCCCGCAGAAAATTCTTAGCCCGGCGCAGATCGCGCTCACTTATTTCCCCACGCTTAAGCTTTTCGGCAGCGGCCAAAAGGGCTTGGCGGGCCCCAGCAATTTTGTCATCTGGGGCTACGGCGTACAGAAGAATTAAACCGGAAAAGCGCTGCGTCAAAAAATCAACGCCAGCGCTCAGCGCTATTTCCTTATCTACCACTTCCTTATTAATAATCGAACCGCGGCCTATCCCCAAAAGAAACGTAGCTACATCCAATCGGTAGATATCGGGTTTGTCATGCACTGACGGCCCTGGGAAGCCCAGCAGAAGCACGCTGTTTTTTATATTCTTATACATCACGTCATCTACAGGCTGCCCGGGACTGGCTATCTTGGCAGCCCGGCGCAGAGCCCGGCCGCTACTGCGGGTAAATGTTCCAAATTCCTGACGCACGGCGGGCATAATATCTTGGGGAACGACATCCCCAACTATAGCGATAACCGTGCGGTCAGGAGTATAGAAAACTTCGCGGAAGCGCTGGAAATCAGCTCTTTGAAAACGCCGTATATTGCTTTCTGTTCCTATAACCGACACGCTGTAGGGATGTCCCTGGCCATAAGCCAAAGCGCTGAGCCGATCGTAAACTAAGCGCTGGGGATTATCCATGCCTATATTGTATTCTTCTAGAACAGCTTTGCGCTCTTGGTCTATGGCCTCTGGCTGCAGTTCTGCGTTAATATAAGCATCTGCCATCATCGCTAAGGCAGATTTAAAGTTCTCCTTAGGAAGATTGACGTAGAAATGCGTCATATCGCGGGTAGTTTCCGCATTGGTGGAACCGCCTAAGGCTTCGAGACGGCGTTTGAATTCATAACCAGGCCAGCGCGGCGTGCCTCGAAAAAAAAGATGCTCATAAAAATGCGAGATGCCGTTGATATCGCTATCTTCTTCAAAACTGCCTACTTTGACAAATATATTTAACGATACCGTCGGGGAAGCTAAAGTCTGGCTAACCAGTACTGTTACTCCATTGGGTAGGACCTCGCGATAATCTGCCTTAAGAGCGAAGGCCGGCAAAGACAGAGCGAGCCACACAGCAGCCAGCACAGCACCAAGACGCCAGGTTAGAACTTTCTTTCCCATTGCTCTCCACTTGGTCAATTATTTCAGCCTTTCTCTCATAAAAAAATCCGCTTTTGCGGATTTTTTTTGAAAAATGTATGACGGTAAAGATATTTCCCAAGCGATTATCTCTTCGCTTTGAAAAACACTATTGCTTAAACATGCTCTGTGTCGCTAGTATCACCGCTTCGTTAGCTTTATTGGCATTGGACAAAGCTTTTTTGGATTCTTCCATTTTTTGTTTTTTGACAGACTCTTCAGTGGCATAATAAGCTTCTTTCGCCAAGCACATAGCTTTCCAGTCGTTGCCCAAAGTTATCGCCATGTTGCGGTGCATATCCGCATGCTTAGACGGTACGATAACTTCATTGATATCGTCGAGTAGCGTACGAATATCTTCATCTAAGTGCAGGCAATCAGACTCAAAATTCTCTTTGCTACCGACTTTGTTTTTATAGACCGCAGTGCACAGCTTACGGTATCTTTTATGCATAGCGTTAACGCCAGGCTGATATTTATCGCGGGCACGCAGACGATAGGTATTAATAGCCTGAGTATCAGCTCTATTATTAACAGTGATGTCCTGGGCAGTGCAGGCTCTTTCCAAAGCGCGATCTTTCCATAAAAAACGATAAGCTACCACGCCCAAAATAATTGCGCCAACTATAATAGCCATACAGGTCATAGGGGCGTCACCGCGCGAACCATGGCTTAAGCACCAACTCTTTCCACCCCGTTTTTTATGAGTCACGCTCAAATTTTCCAACATAACTGACAGCCTCCATATGATCTGCTCTTAATAATAACGTATAGCGTATTGGCCTATTGCGCAACACCCCACTACAATAGCTTAAATTATATCAAAAAAACCTTTAAAGATAAAGCCTATTTAATAGAGCTTTATCTTTGTTAGCCATTATTCATAACCTTAATCAAACAGTTTCAGCTGTAGCGCCGGACGCACCAGCCCTCCCAGCCAGTGCACAGGTGTTCCCTCAGCCCCAACTTCGCCGTATCCTCCCACTTCTAAGGCGAAATCCTCTTCCGAACCTGGAGTGCGCAGCCACCACCAGCCCCCAGCTTCCAGTTCCTCTGCTTCTGAATCCTCATATTTCAGCATGCGCTGCCTAGCATATGGCGTAGGCTGGGCCACAGAGAACAGCTCCCCGGCACAAAATTCTTCAAACTCGTAGAGGCTCAGCACGAAAAGATAATCCTGGGTATCTGCGCCGCCAAAAGTCGCAAATTCTTCGTTATCGTCATTATAAACTTCGGTAGCTGCAATAAGCTGGCGCTCGGCATCGCTAAAAGCTTTGCCTATAAAATCGGTATTCAGCCAGCGCCGCAAATCACAGTCTTGCCAGGTAATATCCCGTTCTTTATCGTGATATCTGCGCACATCCAAACCGTAAAGCGACAGTACCAAAATTCCTTGTTCAGATCTGCCCAAAACGATCCATTTTATAGGCATCACCGCCCCGTCAGCTGCGAAAGGGTAACATCCAAACTCAATAATATCTCCTCGTTTCGCGTTTTGCCAAGTAACCATCACTATTTGCTCTCGCGTGATTTATTTTCAGTATTTACGGCTTTTACGCCCGCAGGCGCTAATCCAGCTTCGCGCTTGGCAGCTGCTGTTGGGGTCATGGTCTGCATAAATTCCCTTAATTTAATTCGGGCTGCTTCCGCCTTAGTGCGCCACTCTTTAGCCTGGGCTGCATCAGCTGCTACTCCCAGCCCCTGCTCATAGCATTTAGCCAGCAAATCCATAGCCTCTGGATCGCCCATATCCGCTACCTGGCGCAGGCATTTAAGCCCCTCTTCATAGTTAAGCGCGGTACCCGTTCCAGTAATATAGCACTTAGCCAAATTGCTGATGCCCAAAGCGTCCTTTTTGGCAGCAGCGGCCTGGAACATTTTGAAAGCCGCCTGAGGATCTTTCTGACTGACTCCTATGCCCTCGAGATAGCACTTGCCCAGCATATTGAGGCTTTCGCAGTCCCCCAAATCTGCAGCTTTCTGCAGCCAGACCACGCCAGCGGACAGGTCTCTGGCCAAGCCAATGCCGTTCATATAACAGTTAGCCATGCTGCGCATACAGGGGACACTGCCCATGGCCGCCCCGCGGCGGAACCAATTGACCGCCTCAGAAGGATTTTTCTCCGTTCCCACTCCTTCCATAAGGCAGCGTCCCAAAACGTCCATAGCCGCAATCTCACCGCTTTTGGCCGACTTTTCATAACATTCCACAGCTTTTTTGGGGTCCTGAGCAACTCCGTGTCCCGTCATATAGCAGTTGCCCAGATTGCATAGGCTCTGCATATCCCCGCCAGCCGCTGCTTTTTCGTAAAGTTCAATCGCTTTGGCTGCATCAGGCTTACCCCCCCAGCCAAAAAGATAACAGTCACCCAGACAGCCCATAGCGCTAGGCGATCCTTCCTGGGCCGCTTCATGAAAGAGTTTAAGCGCTTTTTCAGGGCTTTTTTCTACTCCCAGCCCCTCTAAATAACACATGGCCAAATTGCGTTTGCCTTCGGCTTCGCCCAATTCAGCAGCCTGCTGGAACAGCGCGACAGCTTTGGCTGGATCGCGCGGCACTCCTAAACCTTGCAGATAACAAGTTCCAAGAACATCAATAGCTACCCCGTTTTTCTCAGCTGCAGCGGCATTAAGCAAACGAATGGCCTGCTCTGGGCTGCGCTTTACAACAGCGCCATTAAGAAACAGCAAAGCCAAATCTGTCATTGCCGTACTGTTGCCCAGTATAGCAGCCCGCTGAAGCCAAGTGACCGCTGCCTGCGGATCAGCTTTAGTGCCAATGCCATTTAAATACATATCAGCCACTCGGCACTGCGCTGAGGTGGAACCCAGCTGGGCCGCCCTCAGATACCACTTAAACCCCTCTTGCACATTAGCGTCCACCCCATCGCCGCCCATATACATAAGGCCCAAATTGCGGCAAGCGTTAGCGGAATGCCCGGCAGCAGCCTTTTCAAAACAGACTTTTGCCTTAGCTTTATCCATCGCTGTTCCCAGTCCCGTCAGATAGCAAAGACCTAGACCATTCCAGCCCTCAGGATGGCGCAGATCAGCTGATTTTTGGCAATACTGAAAACCTTTGGCGGGATCAGCTTTGACCCCGATGCCTTTTAAATAACAGGTTGCCAAATTATTGTAAGCTTCAGCACTGCCCTGTTCAGCAGCTTTATTGAACCACTCTAAAGCTTTAGCGGAATCGGCAGCGACACCCACACCTTCCAAATAACAGCGCCCTAAATTGTTCTGAGCCCGCGCACAGTTATGCGAAGCAGCCAGATTATACCATTTTATAGCCTCAGCGGCATTGCGCTCCACCCCTAAGCCAGTTTCGTAACAGACGCCAAGTCCGTTTTCTCCCAAAGGATAATGCTGCTGTGCCGATTTGAGCGTCCACTGATAAGCTTCTTTGGCATTAGCTGCTACTCCGACTCCATAAAACAGACATTTTCCGCACAGATACTGGGCAATTGGATGACCAGCCTGCGCCGCTTTCAGCATAACCTTATAGCCTTCTTCCGGCTGGTTAGAAGAAAACAGCTGTCTGCCCAGCTGGTAGCTATCTTCAGCGGGCCAGTCTTCCCCGCCTCTTTTCTCTACTTCGGTAACTATCTGCGCCGGAGGCTGCATAGCCGCATCAGCAGCAGACGCAGCAGGGGCGGCCTGAACGCTCGCAGTGCAGAATAAACTTAATGGGAACGCCAACGAACATGTAAGAGTGCGCCAGTTATATTTCACGATAAGCTCCTAGGCAGATTTCGATTACAAACTAAAATAAAATAAAGGCAAAAAAAATGGGATGCGCTTTCATACGAAACTCGCATCCCAATATGGCAGGGGCAGCAGGGATCGAACCCGCGGCCTACGGTTTTGGAGACCGTCGCTCTGCCAGCTGAGCTATACCCCTATACATCCTGACGTGACTTAAGCCCCGTCGCGAACGCAGGAATTATACAATACACAGCTTAAAAATGCAAGGGCTTTGCTGACTCCAGCATAAAAAATAGGAAAATGAGGCGAGAAATCGCGTCCGCCTCAGAGAAAGACGAAAAGCTACTGGCAGATTAGCAGGAGATGCAAAAGCATAGAAGAACATTTGTTGCTTTGTGTGCGAAATCATGTCAGATAGCAATAATAATCTTATAATTGAAAACGGTACCACAACAAATGTGGCCGATGTGCTCGAGAACTGCAATGAGATGCTGGCCAGCATGCTGCCCAACAACATCGAAGTACATCTCTACGCTTCCAGCAATCCCATACCAGTGGCCTGCCCGGCTAAAATTATTGAAAACACTTTAGTCAATATAGCTTATCACGCTCTGCGCCTGCTCAGCCAGGGCGGTTATTTTGTCATAGTAGCCAGTTTAGAGCACCTCGTCAATCCCGATAACGAATTCCATATTCCGGCAGGGCAGTATTGCAAAATTATTTGCTCAGAACTGCACGCTTTTCCGCAAAAAGTATCAGAACGCGAACACGCTTTAGCCAACGAATCGTTAACGCGTTCAATCGCGAATCTGCTATCCAATCGCGATAAGCGCCTGCGCTTCACTAAGCTGGAAGGCGGCAACAATGTAGTCGATTTAATTTTCAATTAGCTGAGCCCGCTGCCGCCCCAAAAGCAAACACAGCCCTGCTGAGCAAATCTATTTTAAAAAATAATCCACCCGCTGAGAAAATACACATATTGTAATTCTCCAGCGGGTGTAATTCTCCAGCGGGCGGATTGCTAAATTAGATATGTGAAAACGCCGCCAAAACATTGCTCACACTATAATCTAAGCAGCGTTCCAGCATGGTATTGCGTTCGAAGAGGTATTCCTGGGATAATTTGCGCAAAACGTCATCGCTCAGATAAACCGTCTGCGCCGCCGCACTCATATCCCCAACGATAACCGCGCGCCGCGCTCTGTATAGCAAAGGCAAAACCTGGGCTAAGCTATAACGCTGCGCATCATCTAAGATAACGATATCGAACATGCAGGATTTGGTAACAAAGAAAGCACTTGCCGATTCATAATCGGTGACCCAGCAGCGCAGCCCGTACACCGCATCAGATATGGCCTGCTTAGTCTGTAAATCCCGGGCTTTAGTGTTCTTGAGGTTTTCCAAAGAATCCATTCTTGTGCTCAGCCGTTCGGAAACTCGGGCGGACACCAAACCAATTCCCGTACTGGCCCAGCGATAGTTGGCAGAGCTGACATTGTATTTGTCAGGATCGCGCAAATCTACCATACCTTCTTCAACTTTTTTAATTTCCAGTACCGTCAGACACCAGTCTAGAACATCCTGCAAAGTAACGTTCTTCTTAGCATTTATGCGGCGCATAAGCGCTGCAGTGCGGAAGCCAGCGCAGAACCAAGTGCGCTGCAGATTTTTAATTTCCTTGCCCAGCTCGCTCACTTCAAAGTTTCCAGAAGCTACACCATTGCGCCAAATTTTCTTGGCCAGCTCCAAACGCTTATTTTCCAGAATCTGTTTCTCTTTGATAAGACGATCGCGGCGTTTGGCTCCTTCGATGGCAATTTTGCGGATATCCGAAGCTGTGCTGACATCTTTATCTACGCGCTGCATAACGCTGGGCAGCGAAGGCAAAGTAGCCTGAACTTTTTCCAGCAACTCTGAAGCCAAAACCGACAGCTTTTTGCCCTGCCGCAGCGGATTAACTTCAAAGTCCATATCGCACGAGGCCCGCACCAGCATGCCATCATGCACGTCGTGGGCCAGTTTAACCAGCTCATTCTGACGCTTTTCATTATCGGTTACCACCAACAGCGATTCCCCATCATTCCACGCGTTGCAGGCCACGGTCGCGCAAAGCTGATCTATCACATCGCGCTTGTTCATATTAAAAACCGTAACCGCATTTTGGCGCACCAATTGCAGGCCCTCTTCAAAAGCTTCGTCAGTGGACCAAGGCATAACCGGCATGGAATCGTGTCCTTTTTCAGGAGGTTTAGTTATGCCAAACAGCGCTGCCGCTGACGTATCCCGCCAATCATTGCGCTCAGACAGCTGGGTTAGCTCTTCCATCAGCGTACGCGCTGTAGGCGAACTTTCCACGATCACAACCATAGCGCAGTTGTAAACTCCGGGTTCCTGAGGAATGCCCTTGCTCAGCCTAAACGCATCCAACTCCTGGTGCTGCAGCCCCAAAAGCTGACATATGCTTTCCACGTAACGTTTGATGGCCACTGCGCCTTCAGGCATACCTTCGCCCAGCTGAGAGCGCAAAAAAGCGACATCGCCAGCCCCGGACAGCATAGATCGCACGACAGCGGAATTAATGGCGGGTTCTCCGTAAACAGTGATAGAATTAGCCGGATAGGGCGGTGAAGCTATATCCATTACAAACAGCGGAGCGACTTTTAAGCCGTCGCGCGTTTCCAAAGCCACCAAAGGCCAGCCATACTGCATTGTCTGATTGGGCATCAGACGGCTGGCTAAGCGTTCCACTTCCGGATCGACCATCAGCAAACGCGTTCCCTGATTTATAACATTTTCAAAATTATCAGCAATGAGAACCCAGCGTTTACTGTTAACCGGTGCCAAGCCGGCAACCATATCAAATTTCAGGCAGGCAGCTGAATAATTGAGATAACGGCCCCACAGGTCTTGAAGCCCATCGTCTGAGACTCCGCCCGGCACACTGCTGACAGCAGCCCTATGCCCTGAGCTGCTGGGGCTGGATACGCTGTAATTGGCGCTGTCTTTTTTCAGCCGAATCTTATCATCAGCCTGGCTCTCTGCAGAATTGTTAACGCGATCAGAACTCGGCGCGGCGAGTGAAACGTCATTGGTATTACTCGTCCCATTTTGGTTCCCATTTTGGGAAGGAATATCGTTAGTGCTGACAGCAGATGCAATTTCGTCGGCTTTGGCGCGAATTTCATCATCCCAAGAAGCATAATTTAGTAATTTCGCCACAGTTCGCACTCCATATATACGTTCTTAACCCTATACAGCTGAAAGTCTGCTTACAGGCAAGCAGTCTGTCCGTGCCGCAGGCCTTGTCATTAAATTTACTGACTAAGGCAACAGAACAAACATTAACCACTGCTAAACAATTAAATATTATTATACCTAAAAATATATCTGAAATTATATCTAAACTTATACGATTTCTCTATAGCTTTTTTTCACTATTAAAGTTTACTCTCCTGTTAAATACGCGTTTAATTAACCGCAGCAGCCGCAAACCATACAGCGTA
>JAUNIO010000002.1:0-85074 GCA_030535355.1 bacterium
CCCCTCCCATCCTTTAGGGGGAGTCAGATAGTTTCGCAAGTTAGCTGATCGCTAATTAAATGATATTACTCTCTCCCTCATTCTTTAGGAGCAGACATACCCATATTCAATAGGCATGAGGGCAATGCCCTGCCCAGACAAACAACTGCGCAATAAAAAAAGCGCCCTCAGAACAAAGGGCGCTTTCTGGAGCCTCGAACCGGACTCGAACCGGCGACCGCCCGCTTACAAGGCGGGTGCTCTACCAACTGAGCTATTGAGGCACAACAGCGCTATTTTAACGCGTTGTCCTCCTGGTGTCAACAGCTTAACACAGGATTAATATATAATTGTTTAGTCAAATAGTTCGCAGGCTAACTAATCGCTTACTAAGCGGCCTTAGGATATTTCTGAACAGCGGCCACCCCCGCCGTTCAGAGACTAACGATCCTGGCTGCCCAAGGTTTTCTCGATTTTGCGCTTTACACGCTGCAAAGCGTTGTCAATCGATTTGACGTGACGGCCATGCTCTTTGGCCATATCCTGGTAAGACATACCCTCGAGATAAGATTTCAGCACTTTAGCTTCCAGCTCGCTGAGATTCTGCTGGATTTTCTCGCGCAAATCGCTGGAAAGCTCGGCACTGATAAATAGCTCTTCGGGATTGGATACTTTGGTAATGGGCAAAATATCCAGCATAGTGCGGTCAGAATCATCATCGTAAATCGGCTTATTCAGGGAAACATACTGATTTAAAGGAATATGTTTCTGACGGGTCGCCGTCTTAATAGCCGTTATAATCTGACGTGTAATGCACAGTTCGGCAAAAGCCTTAAAATTAGATTTGTCAGCTCTAAAGTCGCGGATGGATTTATACAGCCCGATCATTCCCTCTTGAATGATATCTTCACGATCTGCGCCGACCAAAAAATAAGATTTTGCCTTGACGCGCACGAAATTTTTGTATTTCTGGATAAGGTATTCAGTCGCCGAGATGTCTCCCGATCTCGCCAGCTGCACCAACGCCTCGTCTTTCATACCCCCCATCAGTTTAGCAACATCTTCACCAGAATTGCCAGCATTATTGGACCCATTTAGTGCCAGCTCGGAAGGTTCCATCATAGACATGGATATGGACATGGACATTACCCTCATCATCTACAGATTTGGCGGCAGAAAAAACATAAGCACTGCCACCTCCAGAAACAAAGCGGCTACAATTTAGCGACCTCCAACGCCAACTCAACCGCCACCAACTTCGTTTCCACGATCATTGTCAAAATTTTTGCTTACCCTAGAAGGATAACACACAATTCACAAAGAATCAATAGAGATTAAAGTTTCTAGCAGGAGAATTTTCAGTTTTTTCATATAGTCACTGATTCGCATTCTCCCTGACCACTGCGGTAATTTTTCGTTTGATGCGGCACAGCGCATTGTCAATAGATTTTACTGAACGCTCTAAATCTTCCGCAATTTCCTGATACGAACGCCCTTCATTATACCGCAAAAAGACTTTTTTTTCCAAGGTACTAAAAGCAGACCAAACGCGGTTTCTCAGTTCAGCCGGAACTGTATTTAACAGAGATTCCGGCTCGGTTTCCGATTCCGCCTCCTCTGTGCCAGCCGTTCCTCCCGGCAGCGAGGACAAAGCTTCATTGAGGCAGCGCGCCGCCCATTCGCCAAATGAAAGCCCTGGGGCTTCGGCAAAATGCCCAGCCGCCCAAAACAAACGCTCTACTCCCAAAAAAAGGGCTTCATCGCGCAGGCTGCCGCGCCAAGGGGCTATTTTAACCATTACTAAAGGCTTATAGCGGCGGACTAAAGCGACAAGCGCCTCTTCATTCCCATTAGCCGCTATCAAAGCCAAGTCTTCATCGCTGCGCAGATGCAAATCCATTATAGAAACTTCCCGGTAACCGTCAAATATGATTGTTGCTGCGTTGTGCGACACGTCAATGTCTGCGTTATAGCTAATTTAATGGTTCAGCATAACTAGCGTCTCCGTTTGACTATTGCCAGAATGCGCAGCAGCTGAATCGCACTGGCCGCCACCGCTGCCACATAAGTTAAAGCCGCGCTGCGCAGCATACTGCGCACGCCGGCCATTTCTTCCTGGCCGACGATATCCAGGTCTTCCAGCTGCTGTAAAGCGCGCTTGCTGGCATCAAATTCCACCGGCAGGGTGACGATTTGAAACAGCAGGCTGCAGGAGATCGTCAGAACGGCGATCCATCCCAAGCCAACGAAAGGGAATATGACCCCTAATACCACCAGAAGATAAGAAAACTTATTGACGGCATTGACGATAGGCACCAATGAGCCGCGCAGACGCATCATGCTGTACCCGTCTTTATCCTGCAGAGCGTGGCCGCATTCGTGCGCAGCGATAGCTAAAGAAGCGACCGTGTTGGTTCCATAGACTTTATCGGAGAGATTGACAGCCTGACACCCCTTGCCGTGCGAATAATTGTCGGAGAGAAAACCCGAGGCCTGATTGACTCTGATATTGCCGATACCGTTCTTATCCAATATCATGTGAGCCACATCGCTTCCAGACATCCCACTGGAATTTTCAACTTTTAAATACTTGCGGTAATTATATTTTACCCATATATCGGCAAATATCGGCAGAAGCAAGACCAGAAACAAAGCGATCAAGAACAGCATACTGTCTTCCTCCATCGTTACACCCATAATTACGCCACCTTTCGAATCTTTCCAAGCTGTCCAAGCTTTCCAAGCCGACGCAAACTGTGGCCTTTACCTGCCGCATTCGCGGCCTCTCCCCGACAGTCTTGCCCCCCTATGTTGCAGCCGCGACTTCTCCCCCTCCCATCCTTTAGGGGCGATATCAGATAGTTCGCAAGTTACGCTGGCGCACCACTTCATATAAACAAATCGCTGCTGCCGCAGATACGTTGAGCGACTGCACTTTGCCGCACATGGGCAGCCTGACCAAATCTGTACAAAGTTCGCGCACGCTGGGACGCAGACCAGATTCTTCCGCCCCCATGATGATAACCACAGGACGGCAGTAATCAATTTCCGTATATAAGCAGCTGCCTTCCACCTCAGTTCCGGCCAAAACAAAACCCTGCTCGCGGAACTGACGCAGCACCCCACTCAATTTAGCCACGCGCACTACGGGAATGTGCTGATCGGCACCTGCCGAAGCTTTGCTGACTGTTCCGGTAAGGCCGCAGGAATTGTCCCCAGGAATAAACACGCCCTGCACCCCTGCCGCTTCAGCGCTGCGCAAGATAGCTCCGAAATTTCCCGGGTCCTGCACACCGTCCAGCACCAGGAAAAACGGAGTCTGCTGCAATTCCAAAGGCCGCTGCAAGACTTGCTCTAAACTGGCAAAAGTGCCCCCTCCAGCCTCTGCAGCCACACCCTGATGGTTGGCATGGTGAGTCAGATAATCTAGGCGGGCTCTGTCGGTATGCACCACAGGAATAGCGCGTTCCCTAGCCATTGTAAAAATATCCTTGGGAATGCCCTGGGCCCCAGCTAAAACGTGCAGGCGCTGCACAGGCTTGCCTGAGCGCAGCAACTCGGTCACGGGATGACGGCCATAAACGATTTCCAGGCCACCATCACCGCCTTCGGGCATAGCGCCGCTGTGCTTTTTATGGCGCAGACCGATCCGGGGCTGGGGCAGTTCCAAACGCTCAAAACGGCGCGGGGCTTCATCATGGCCCTGGCCGTGCAACTCTCTGGCCGCTGCGGTGTTTACCTCAGAATTAACCTGAAAACGCGGGGCATCTTCACTGATGCGGCGTTTTCCCCGCCGCTCTCGGCTATTGCCACCATGACCGCGCCGCGCGTGATGCTCATGCCAAAACTGTTTTCCTCCGCATTCAGCTGCGCGGCGGCCTTCTACACCCTTTTCCATGTGACACCTTTGGGAGAATCCATAATAGCAATACCGCGAGCCAGCAGCTCAGCGCGCATCTGATCGGCTTTAGCAAAGTCCTTTTCTTTGCGGGCCTGCTGGCGGGCATCCAGAAGCGCCTGTTCCTCTGGAGTCAGGGCATCTTCAGCTTCAGCTTCTTCCTTAGCTTTCATACTTTCCAGCAAGCGCAAACCCAAAACCTTATCACAGCCAGCGAAGAAGTCAACGACCAGCTTGCCGCCCACCGGGCCTAAATCGCCGTATTCGGCAATTAACTTTTTCACTTCCCGACGCAGGGTGAAAAGCGCCGCTAAAGCCACAGGGGTATTCAGATCGTCATCCATAGCCCGCTCAAAATCGCTCTTGGCACGCTCTAAGGACACGGTCAGCTTAGTGGCCATCTGCAAATTCAGCTTATCGGACTTAGAATTGGCACACTCGCGCAGGAATTCCACGATGCCGCGCAGAGTATCTGTCGCCACTTCTAAACCCTTGAAAGAAAAGTCCATGCGGGTGCGGTAGTGGGTAGAAACGAGCAGATAGCGCACCGCCATCGCGCTCCAGGCTTTGCCAGATGAATTCTGATTCTTGTCGAGCAGCGAACGCAAGGTATAGAAATTGCCCTTGGATTTGCTCATCTTCTCGCCTTCAACCTGCAAATGCTCGGAGTGCATCCAGTAATTGACGAAAGTTTCCCCGGTGCAGGCCTCGGTCTGAGCGATCTCGTTCTGGTGATGCGGGAAAATGTTGTCCACGCCGCCGGTATGCAGGTCGAAATGATTGCCCAGATATTTGGTGCTCATAGCCGAGCACTCGATATGCCAGCCAGGGCGTCCTTTGCCCAAATCTTCGTATTGGTCCCAATAAACGTCTCCATCGTTTTCATCCCAGGCTTTCCAAAGGGCAAAGTCCGAAGCGGTATCCTTTTCGTACTCATCCTGAGCTACGCGGGCCCCGGAGCGCATGTCGGCCACTTTGATATGGGCCAGCCTGCCATAACCTGGGAATTTGGCGATGTTGTAATATATGGAACCGTCTTCGGATTTATAGGCGATGCCCAGCTCCAGAAGTTTGCGGATCATCTTCACCATATCCTCGATATGCTGGGTAGCCCGGGGATAGACGCTGGCCCGTTCAATATTGAGCTTATCCAAATCGGCAAAAAAGGCCTCGATGAAGGGATCGGTAATCTCGTGAAGCGCCTTGTGGCCTTCGCGGGCTTTGCGGATGGTCTTATCTTCGACGTCCGTGATATTCATCACGTGCTTGACTTTGAAGCCCTTGTACTCTAAATAACGGCGCAGAATATCTTCAAAAACGTAAGTGCGGAAGTTGCCGATATGGGCAAAGTCATGCACGGTCGGGCCGCAGGTGTAAAGGCCGACTTTGCCTTCGCGTATGGGCTTGAACTCTTCGAGGCTTCTGCTCATTGTATTGTAAAAACGAATAGCCATGATGATTATCTCTCGATTGTTTATAAAATGTCATGCCGTGCCGCAGCACTGGCTAATTAAGCTGTGCTATTTAGTTAAAGCTTTAAAAACAAGCATGTTATTTTAGCACAAAAGACAGTAACACAACAACACTACACAAAAAAAAGCCCACCGCCAATAATAAAGCCCGCCACCGATTAACGGTCAACGGGCTTTATGCGTTTATCCGCCTGCCATCCGCCTGCGGCGAGCAGAGCTGCGTTTATATTCTGGTAAAAAAGACTTTAGTTAGGCCTTAGAACAGCCTTAGACGAACAGAAAACCTTCATGCCCGGAAGAAACAGCTGACGGAGTCACGTTGTTATAATTTCCTGCTGACGCCAAAGATACTCCGCCTTTTCCAAACGGGTCGCTGTCAGGAGTGCGGTTGCGCTCCACCGACTGGGCGACTTTTTCCGCTTCTGCTCCGTGATCCCAATTGAGAGCTAATTCCAGCGCCCGCTCGGCATTGAGCACGCCAGCCCCCTGAATATTGGGTTCATCGGGCAAATAATCATCAGCGCTGCGGGTGATTATCTCTTTTATTTCCTGATGCGTAAGCGTGGGATTGGCCGATAGCAAAACAGCAGCCATACCCGCTACCATAGGCGTCGCCATAGACGTCCCTGAAATCGCGAAATAATGCTGGCCATCGTGAGGAACTTCTGGGCTGTCTAAATTCGAACCGGGAGCCAGCGGACCATACACATTAACGCCAGGGGCTAAAATATCGGGCTTGTGCAGATGATCGACCTGTGTGGGACCGCGGCTGGAGAAATCGGCCACCGTATCATCACCGCGATCTAAAGTGCCCTTATCGTCCAAAGCTCCCACCGTAATTACATCGGGATGAATGCCGGGAGTATTGATATTGAACTCGCTGGGACCGTCATTGCCAGCCGCCACACAGACCACGATGCCAGCATCCATAGCTTTTTCAGCGGCCTGAGCCCAAGGATCGTCCTTATACGGGCGGGCGGCGAAATCGCCCAGCGACATATTGATAACTCCAATATTCAGTTCTTCTTTGTGATCTATGACCCACTGAATACCTTTAATAGCATCGGACACGCTAGCGATGCGCACTCCCACCACGTTGGCATCTGGCGCTACGCCCTTATGCTTGCCAGCTGACGCAACACCGCTACCCGCTGCCACGCCCGCTACGTGCGTTCCGTGCCCGTGATCATCGCAAGGTTCCAAAGAACCGTCGCGGATATCCACCCAGCCGACAATCTTGTCCTTGAGATCCGGGTGAGGATAAATTCCAGAATCGATTACAGCGATGGTCTGCCCTTTGCCGGTAAACCCTTGGTCCCAAACTTTGTCTATTCCGACCAGCGCATTAGCGACATCAGGGGGAGGCGTGCCGTTGGAACGCTTAGCGCCGCTAGTGATCACTCCGTCCTGCATGATGGAAGCGGTCAAATCCTGATCCATACCGGCCAATTCGGGCAAGCGCGGAGCAGAAGCGATCTGAGGATTGCTGCTCGCCATTAAACGCAATTGTTTAGCTGAGGCCAAACCTTCGTCGCTGGAAGGTTTAAACTGATCGACTGTGCCCGCAGACTGCTGTTCGCGCTCAGAAGAATTCTGAGTTACAGACCTGCTCTCATAATTATTACCGATTCCGTATGGGGTGTTCCCCACGCTCCTTATGAAATCTGCCACAGTACCGACCTCCCCAGCGCTGCGCGTATTTGCGCTTCGCATTTATTCTTTTGCGATGCCGATCGCCGCTCCCTTCCCATCGCACTTTAAATTATTTTTATTTAATTAATTATCTTTATTGTGTCGCTGCTGAAAAATACTAATCCAGCATTACACAGATATAATGCACCAAAAGCAGAAAAAAAGCTATTGCAGAACTGTTAAAAAGTTAGCCCCAAAGAAATTAAAAAGAGACTCTAAACTGTGCCAAGCGAGCGGCAGCGCGGTAATGTTTGTTGCTTAAACAGGAAATTCCGTTATATATACGAATTTTTTATATAAAATTTAGGAATCGCATATTTATATCCATTTATATTTATCGGTATATTTAGCGTTTACCCATTGCTTAGGTTAAATTTTTATGTTCGAAATTAGCTGTCCCTCCTGCGGCAATCCGATCTTTTTTCGGCGCGAAAGCTCGCTTTATGCGACCTGTCCAGCCTGCAGCTCTGTCCTGCTGCGCAAAGATGTCAACGTTGAGCTTCTCGGCAAAGCCGCCGATCTGCAGCCCGACAATACTCCCCTGCAGATAGGAACACGCGGACAATACAACGGACAGCCCTTTGAAATCGTGGGCCGCATTCAGGTACGCCAGGAAGAGGGTTTCTGGAACGAGTGGTACCTTAATTACCGGGATGGCCGCGAAGGCTGGCTGGGCGAAGCCTTAGGAGAATATTTCCTGTCTTTTGCAAAGCAGGACGCTAATCTTCCCAGCTTTAACGACATCGCTCTAAACGCCAAATATACATTCCAAGGCACCGATTTTTACGCAGCCAATGTCGGCAAATCCGTGGTCAGCTCTTACGAAGGCGAACTGCCCTTCCTAATGAACGGCAGTTACGAGCTTCCCTACGCCGATCTGCGCTCTCAAAGCCGTCAGGCCGCCACCCTGGATTACAGCGAAGACAGGCCAATGCTCTTCCTGGGAAGCTACGAAGAGTTTGAAAATCTGCATTTTGAGAACCTGCGCGATCCGGAAGACCATGTGCAAAAGCGTTCCGCCGCCCAGTCGGTATCGCTGAAATGCCCTTCCTGCGGTGCGCCTCATACTTTGAGTTCCGCAGGCCCGCAAAGTCAGACCTTAGCCTGCGAATATTGCGGAACCGGCATAGACATCTCGCAAAGCGGCGAATACAAAGTACTGTGGCAGATTACTGAAAAAATAAAAAGCCAGCCCAAGCCCAAAATCAAGCTGGGCACCAAGGGCACATTCAAAGGTGTGGAATGGGAAGTCATCGGCTATCAGTGCAAATATTCCCAGGAAGGCCAAACCGTCTATCCCTGGCAGGAGTATCTCTGCTATGAGCGCTGCCATGGCTACCGCTATTTAATCTTTTCCCAGGGCAAATGGTCCTGGAGCCAAACCCTTCACGAGCTACCCAGCCATCCCCAGGAAACCGAGCATGCCCAAAAACTACGCGGCAAAACATTTAAACATTCAGAAGGCTATACAGGGCTGGTAGCGGCAGTCCGCGGCGAGTTTCCCTATAAAGTGGACGTCAAAGCCCAAAGCGACATCCAAGATTATGTCTGCGGCTCTTACACGCTGTCCCGGGAATGCGATCTCATCACCGAAAATCCTGAAGTCTATTGGAGCCTGGCCGAATCCGTAGATGAAGACGAAGTGCGCCAAGCTTTCAAAGTCTCCGGAAAATCCCGCAAGAACAAACGCCAAACTGTCCCGTCAAAAAAGACAGATGGAACTTTAAAAAAATTTACGGGCAGAATGGGCTGCTGCACTTTCCTGCTGGGATTTTTGTTCTGCCTGTTCATGCAGTTTCAGGAAAAGGGACTCTATCAGCAGCAGTTCTCCATAGCAACTGGCCAAGACCCGACCGTAATAACTCAGGAATTCAGCGTTGATAGCCGCACGCAGGCTATAGAAGTGAGTTTTGATACCGATCTGGACAACCGCTGGCTGTATTTCGACTTATCGCTGATCAACACCCAAACTCAAGAAGCCACCGTTTTTAACAAAACCATAAGCTACTATCACGGCGTGGATTCCGATGGAGAAAGCTGGAGTGAAGGCTGCCGCAATGACAGCATCGTAGTTCCCCGAGTCAAACCGGGCACTTATGTGCTGGCCCTGCTGCCGCAGACCGGCACCGGAAAAGACCCGCAATCGCTGCAGGCACCGCCTAACGGGCAGACTGCGCAGCCGCAGCAGCGTTTGGTGGCGGTCAATATGAAAATCACAGGCCCCGTAACCTATTGGGGAATCTTCATCAGCATCTTTGTCTTTCTAATTTTGCCCATTCCCGGTTATTATTGGGTGATGAGCGATGATGATTAAGCAAGGCTGACAAAAGGGTTCCCAGCCCTAGTAAGCAGCGCAAAGTTTGAGCAGGAAACAATTAGTATTTTTCCGAAAGGCAGAAGTCTATATATTGTCCGAATAATTATAGGGACTACTGCCAGGAGGTGTAACATGCTCGTATTAAAGTGCCACGAAGAGCTTAATCCTAAAGATATGGAAAGAGCTGCTGAAATTGTGCGCACTGGAGGCGTAGTGGTATATCCCACCGACACCGTTTACGGCATGGGCTGCGACCTTAACAACCCTCAGGCTATAGGCCGCGTTTACAGCATCAAAAAACTCAACCACCGCAAACCCTTATCCCTGCTCTGCTCCGACCTTAAGCAAATTTCCGCCTACGCGCAATTTTCCGGTCCCGCTTTCAATCTCATGAAACGCATCACCCCGGGCCCTTATACTTTGGTCATGCAGGGTACTAGACTGGTGCCGCGCATCATGATGACCAAACAGCGCACAGTGGGCATCCGCATCCCTGACAATGAGATATGTTTAGAGCTAATCCGTTCGCTGGGGAATCCCCTCGTAAACACTTCGGCATCGGATATGGAGCTTGATGAACTCAGTGATCCCAAGATTATCGCGGAACGTTATCCCAATATCGATCTCCTGATAGACGCTGGCCCCCTGCCCTGCGAATATTCTACCATTCTCGACATCAGCACCTCTCCGGTGACCATTCTGCGCGAGGGCAAAGGCCCTATCGAAGAATTCATCTCCGAGGTCTAGTCTATATAGCCTTATTCTGCATTAGCTTACAGCAGACAGCAGAGCAATAGTCTCATTTTTTGCCGACCTACACAAGAGGACCCAAAGCCATGTTTGAGATCAGTTGTCCCTCATGCGGTAATCCGGTACAGTTTAGACGAGAAAGTTCGGTTTATTCTACCTGCGATGCCTGCGGCTCTATTTTATTGCGCAAAAATGCCAACATTGAGCTGCTGGGCAAAGCTGCCGATTTGCAGCCGGACAACACGCCCTTACAAGTAGGCACCCGCGGGCAGTATAAAGGGCAGGGCTTCGAGATCTTGGGGCGCATTCAGATCCGTCAGGAAGAAGGGTTCTGGAATGAATGGTATTTGGGCTATGACAACGGCAGCACGGGGTGGCTGGGTGAAGCCCTGGGCGAATATTTTGTATCCTTCGAAGTAAAAGAAGCCAAGCTCCCGGCGTTCAGAGACATTGCCTTAAACGATAAATTCAAATTTAAAGGCACGGATTTTTTTGTTACCAACATAGGCAATTCCGTCGTCAGCTCTTACGAAGGCGAGCTGCCCTTCCTGATGAACGGTAGCTATAATCTGCCCAATGTAGATTTGCGCTCCCACAGTACACGCGCCGCCACCCTGGATTACAGCGATGGCGACCCCATTCTCTTTATCGGAACGTACGAAGAATTTGAAGACCTGCGCTTTACCAATCTGCGCGATCCCGACGAACATATACAGAGGCGCACGGCAGCAGCAGTTACAACCATGAAGTGCCCCGCCTGCGGCGGCCCGCACACTATGAGTTCAGCCGGTCCCCAATCGCAGTCTATGGCCTGCGAATACTGCGGTTCAATAATTGATATATCCAACTCCAATCAATACAGCATACTCTGGCAGGCCTCTCAGAAGGAGAAAAACCAGCCCAAGCCCAGAATTAAACTGAACAGCAAAGCTAAATTCAAGGGTGTCGAATGGGAAGTTATCGGCTGTCAATTCAAGTATTCCCGCTATGAGGGCACAACTTACCCTTGGGAAGAATATCTCTGTTATGAGCGCTGCCACGGCTACCGCTATTTGATTTATTCCAAAGGCCACTGGTCCTGGAGTCAGACTCTCCATGAGGTGCCCACCAATAACGTTATTTTGCAAAGCAATAAGGGCGTTAGGGGCAAAACCTTCAAACACTATGAAGGTTATGAAGGGCATGTCAAAGCGGTATTCGGCGAATTTCCGTATAAAGTGGACATCGGTGCCCGCAGTGACATCCAAGACTATATCGCCCCTCCTTATGGGCTGTCCCGCGAATGCGATTTAGTCACCAAGAACCGCGAAGTTTATTGGAGTATCGCGGAATACGTAACAGATGATGAAGTGCGCCGCGCTTTCCAGGTCACCCATAAGAAAGAATATGTCAGCGGCATCGGTTCCTTTGAACCCAACCACCATGTGAGTACCATGTGGTACACTGCGGCAGTAGGAGCTGTTACCGTATGCCTGGCTTTCCTGTTCTGTGTATTTATGGAAATGCAGAATACGGTTGTGCACAGCCAAGACTTTCTTATCGAGACCAACAGCGAACCCAGCAAGTTGACCAAAGAATTTAAAATCGACGGGCATACCCAAGCTGTTGAAGTTGATTTTGATACGGACCTGCAAAATCGCTGGCTGTATTTTGACCTGGCTCTGGTCAACACGACGACTAATGAAGCCACTCTGTTCAACAAGTCCCTGAGTTATTACAGCGGCAACAGCGGAGGCGAACATTGGAGCGAAGGCAGTAAAAATGGGCACATTATTGTTCCCCGCGTGAAGCCAGGCACGTACGTTTTGCGCCTCGACCCGCAGACCGGTACCGGCAACAACCCAGACAATTTGGAACCCGGCAAAAGCGGCGGTGACAAGAAGCACCAGCGTCTAGCCTATGTTAAAGTCAAAATATCGACATCCCCGGCCTATTGGAGCTGGTTTTTCCTAATCGCTCTCCTAGGCATACTGCCTTTCCCCTGCCTATACGCCTTCCTGTGGTACAGCACCGAGTCAGAACGCTGGAGCAACAGCGATCACCCCTGGGGCGGTGACGATGACGACGATGACGATTAGAGGTGAATTCGCATGAAAAAATTCTTTACTATCTGGTGTGCCGGTTTGCTACTGGGGTTTATCGGCTGCAATTACTTCGGCTTTTATTACACTTCTACGGAAACTATGCCCAAAGCTCCGTCGGTCAAAACCATCCGCAACAATCCGTCGGCCTTCCGCAGTTTCTCCAGTCACGGCTTTACCGGCAAATAAGCCAGCTTAACTCTCAGTACAGTAGCGTTTATCACCGTGTCGGTATTAATTCTTATATCGGTCTTTATTATTGCGACCTGCAGCCTAATATATGAACTGCTGGCGGGGACGTTAGCCAGTTATCTGCTGGGCGATTCGGTGCTGCAGTTTTCCACGGTCATCGGCAGTTACATGTTCGCCCTGGGCGTAGGAGCCTGGCTCAGCAAGTACATTGAAAACAAAGTTGGGGAACGCTTTGTCCAGCTGGAGATCGCCTTAGGCCTTATAGGCGGGCTTTCGGCTACGCTGCTTTTTTTAATGTTCGGCGCGTCCAGCATCGGGGCTTTCCGTTTCCTGCTTTACATTATTGTTTTTATCGTGGGTACACTGAGCGGATTCGAAGTTCCCCTGCTGCTGCGCCTGCTCCAGGACAGAGTAGAATTCAAAGATTTGGTTTCTCACGTGCTGACCCTGGACTATATAGGCTCTCTGCTGGCCTCTTTGCTTTTTCCGCTGCTTCTCGTTCCCCATCTCGGCCTAGTGCGCACTTCCTGTCTATTCGGCCTAGTAAATCTCATCGTGGCCGTTTTATTTCTGCGCATTTTTCAAGTAGATAAACACCGCCATTTTTCCCTGACCGTACAGGCAGCTATCTGTTTCCTGATTCTCACCGTCACCTTTATTTATGCCAACCGTATAACCAGCTATTCCGAAGAATCGCTGTATTCCGATAATATCATTATCGCCAAGCAGAGTCCTTATCAGCGTTTAATCGTAACCCGCAAATCAGACGATATCCGCTTATACTTAAACAATAACCTCCAGTTTTCGTCGCGCGACGAATACCGCTATCACGAGGCTTTAGTCCATCCCGCCATCGCCTCTTGCCCCCATCCCAAAGAAGTTCTCGTCCTGGGCGGCGGCGACGGCATGGCTGTGCGCGAAATTTTGCGCCATCCCGAAGTCGAGCATATCACCCTGGTCGATTTAGACCCTCTGATGACCAAACTCTTTACAGAGCACGAACTGCTGGCCAGCCTCAATGAGCATTCTTTTTCCTCTCCGAAAGTAGAAGTCATCAACGACGATGCCTTTATTTGGCTGAGCCGGCAGGATAAAAAATTCGACGTCGTCATCGTAGATTTTCCCGATCCCAGCAATTTTAGCGTGGGCAAACTGTACAGCACCACCTTTTACCGTATTCTCAAAGCCCATCTCAACCCGGAAGGCAGCGCTACTGTTCAGTGCACCTCGCCCATGTTCGCCCGCCAGTCCTTTTGGTGCATCGTGCACACCATCGGCAGTGTGGGGTTCGCCACTCAGCCTTATCACATATATGTGCCTTCTTTTGGCGAATGGGGGTATTGCCTGCTGACCCATAAACCAGTGCCCACTCCCTCCTGCAGCGCTCCCAAATTCCTGACCGAAAAAATAACCCTGGCCATGTTCGATTTTCCCGAAGACCTCAAAGATATTCCCGCCAAGGTCAATTACCTGCACGATCAGGCCTTAGTGCGCTATTATGATCGCGAATGGCAGGCGATGATGCTGCAATGAACATCAGCAGGCGCGATTTTCTGAAAGCAGCTGGGGCCGCTCTGCTGAGCACCGGCTTAGGGGCCTGGGGCTTTAGCAGCTGCCGGGACAAATACTCTCAATACGATTTTCCCGTTACCGTGCACCGTCTATCGCAAAAGCGCGGGCACCATCTCCTGGCTGTTCTGGGCGGACCGCAGCGCCATCAAAATATAGATACGCTCATCGTAGGTACGGGCATAGCCGCGCTGACCTGCGCTTGGAAGCTGAGCAAATGCGGTTTTCACGATTATTGCCTAATCGAATTGGAGAACCAAATCGGCGGCAACTGCCGCTGCGCCACTTACCCGGAATCGCGAGCACCTTGGGCAGCTCACTATCTGCCCACCCCCACCAAAGAAGCCGCTTCCACCATCGAGCTTCTCGAAGATTTGGGATTAATCAAGGGGTTTAACGGTACCGGTGAGCCCATCTATGACGAGCTGCAGCTGGGCCACGATCCGCACGAGCGCCTCTTCCAGCAGGGGCGCTGGTACGAGGGTTTCTTTCCTACGGTCAGCAGTGAAGACGATAGCTCTCAGCTGGAAGAATTTCAGCAAACCATCGCCAAGTTTACCAAACAGCGCGACAGCAAAGGACGCCCGCCCTTTACTATTCCTCTCTGTTATGCCAGCGAAGAAGCCCGCTATTTAGATCGCATTTCCATGACCGAATACATGGATCGGCGCGGCTGGACCTCATATCGCCTGCGCTGGTATGTCGATTACGGCTGCCGCGACGACTTCGGCACTTCGCTGAGCACAACTTCAGCCTGGGCGGCTATCAACTATTTCGCTGGGCGCCACACCAACCGCTCCGGCCCGGAAGACGCTCTCTTCACTTGGCCCGAAGGCAACGCCTGGTTTGCCGAACATATTTTAGCCCTTGCGAAAGCTCCGGTCCTGCTGAACACCTTGGCCTACCGCATCGAGGAAGACAAGCGCGAAGTGCGCGTCGATTGTCTGGATTTCAATACGGGAATCGTCACGCGCTATCACGCCAAACACGTAATTTTTGCGGGTTACACCTTCCTGCGCTCACATATCATTGCCGGTGAACCCAAATATCCCTCGTTCACCTACTGTCCTTGGGCCACCGCCAACTTAACCCTGCGCCATCTGCCTCAAGAACAGCCCGGCTTCCCCATCTGCTGGGATAATGTCATCTACGATTCCCCCACTTTAGGCTACGTCGTGGCTACCCATCAAACTCTCTCCCAAAAGCCCAAGCAGCCCACTGTCATCACCTGGTACCGCGCCTATGCGGAGGACTCGCGCGTCAAACGCACGCGCTGGAAGCTTTTGCACCGCAGCGCCTCGGCTTTTAAGCAGGAGATTCTCGACGATTTGAGCGTCCCGCATCCCGATCTGCCCTCACTGGTTACCCGTATGGAGGTCATGCTGCTGGGACACGCTATGATCCGCCCTATCCCCGGCTTGATCTGGGGAGAAGAGCGCCAAAAAGCCCAACAGTACCGGGAGCGCATTTTATTCGCCCATTCCGATCTTTCCGGCATGTCCTGGTTTGAGGAAGCGCAGTATCACGGGGTGCGGGCAGCGGAGACCCTGCTGCAGCGCAAAGGGATAAAATTCAGCTCATCGCTGCTGCCGGTGGAAGGGTAGCTTTTGCAATATTTGCTGTGCGATATGTTAACTTCGCTGTGTGCAGTTTTCCCGCTGAATGTACATTGCTGCAGGCAATGCATGAAGCTTTGCTTTCCTGCGTCAGCTTCTGCCCGCTTCGCTGCTTCGCTGCGCTCAGATGCTGCGCTTGGCAGAACTGCCGCAGCGCAAAGCGTGAATGACCTGCAGCTTTGTGTATACAACATGCCCGCTGCGGGAACCGGTACTGCGCTCAGTCTGCTATTGATTCAACATAGCAGAATCTTGCAAAAGAGGGGGGCGGAATTAATCGAACCGCGCGGGTGAATCAAACCGTTCAGAAAAAGCGGCGCGGCGGCAGTCACGTCAAACCTCACTGTGCAGAGGATTCCCTGCGCAATTCAGAAAATGATCACCGTAATAATAACTAACTCATATACATTTTTCCGCAGGGAGAACTGCCAGCTGTATGAAGCAAATCGCAGTAATTAAATTTTGCAGAAATTACACCGATTATCTGCCCCACAAATTTATGACTATAAAGAGCATGGCCCGAACGCTGGTCATGCTCTTTACGATTACCTCGCTCGCCGCGCTGGCAGTTTCCGGCTGTTCGGAAAAAGACCGCCCCAAATACCAGAACGACGGGCCGGATCCCGCAGTGCCCGTAAGCCTGGTTCTCACCCCCGGATCCGGAGTCCTCGCTCCCGGAGAAGAACTGCAGCTCAGCGCCCAAGCAGAATATGACGACGGCACCTCTCAGGATGTGACCGAACAGGCTCGGTGGGAAGTTTCCGACGCCGCTGCCGCCGAAGTCGACAACGGCTTGGTCAGCGCCCTGGCTCCCGGCACGGTCACCGTCACCGCCTCATTCGGCGAATTCAGCGCGAGGCCGAGATCACCGTCACCGACGCTGCTCCGGTCAGCCTGACCCTCACCTCCGAATCCGGAGTACTCGCTCCCGGAGAAGAACTGCAAATCAGCGCTCAGGCGGATTACGACGACGGCACCTCTCAGGATGTGACCGAACAGGCTCGGTGGGAAGTCTCCGATGCCGCTGTCGCCGAAGTCGACAACGGCTTGGTCAGCGCCCTGGCTCCCGGCACGGTCACCGTCACCGCCTCATTCGGCGAATTCAGCGCCGAAGCCGAGATCACCGTCACCGAGGCCGAATTGGTTTCCGTCACCCTCGACAAAACCGAACTGCAGCTGTCGGCCTACCATTCCGAGACTCTCAGCGCCGCGGCCAATTACGCCGACGGCACCAGCATCAATATCAACGCCGAAGCGGAATGGACGAGTTCCTCCGCAGACATAGCCGCGGTCAGCACGGAAAGCACGGGCTCCGGCACTGCGGTCACGGTCCAAGGCTTCGCGCCGGGAACGGCCGTGATTACCGCGGCCTACAAAGGCCTGACCGCGCAGTGCCGGACGACGGTAAGCGATAATCCCATCACCGCCCTGGAGATTTGTCCGGAAAGCGGAACCACGGTTCCCGCAGGCGAGACCATCAAGCTCAGAGCCATGGCCACATTCAGCGACCAGACCGAAGCCGATGTCAGCAGCACGGCGGATTGGTCTTCAAATAAGCCCGAGAAAGCGGAGGTTGACAAAGGCACGGTGACCGGACTTGAAGAAGACGACGCCGTAACCGTTACCGCCAAAGCCGGCGGCTTCGAGGCTTCCGTCAATATTAAGGTAGGCTACAACTATATTATCTTTAACAGCGTTTCCGAATCCGTCCCCGACTTGGAGAAATATTTGGGATATACGGTTGATCAGGACGTTCAGGGCAATTATCACATTTATCAAAACGGCGCTGAAGTAACCGCGCTGGTCATTCCCGCCACTTTCGTATACGAGAACGAACCCTACTGCATTACCGGCCTGAACCAAGAAGCCCTGCATCACTGCGTAAACCTGAAGTCAGTAATAATTCCCGATACCGTTTCCTTTATCGGCGTTAGCTGTTTTAAGGGCTGCACGCAGCTGCAGTCCGCAGAGATGCCCGATATAGTCAATTATATAGGAGAATTCGCTTTCGCGGATTGCCCAGCCCTGACAGGCCTGACCCTGCCCGGCGACATAACCTACATTTTGGAATCGACCTTCGAGAACTGCGCCGGTTTAACTTCGATAACCGTCCCTTCCCAGGTAACATCAATCGACAACAAAGCCTTTGCGGGCTGCGGAAAACTGGAATCGGTCGGGCTGCCCGACAGCTTAACCTCTGTCGGCGAAGAAGCTTTTCTGGATTGTGAAAAGCTGCAGACGCTGAACCTGCCCCAAAATCTGGAATCGCTCGGTAAAAACGCTTTTAAAGGCTGCACAAGCCTGACGGCCGCGGCTGTTCCCGCCAAGATTACCGCCGTTGCCGAGGGACTTTTCGCCGGCTGCGAAAATCTGCAGACCGTCGGACTGTACGCGGGAACGCAAGAGAATCCGCCCGTCCTGACTTCCATCGGCGCCGGCGCCTTTGAAAACTGCAGGAAACTGGAGTTGTCAGCCATACCCGGTCTGAAAGTGAACAGCCAGTATCACGGCGTGACATCTATAGGCGACCGGGCTTTTAAAGGCTGCGAAAGCATAGCGTTTCTGACCGTTCCCGATGAGGTATCTTCCATCGGCGATGAAGCGTTCGCAGACGTGCAGCATATCTACTATCAAGGTACTGCGGAAGGACAGCCTTGGGGTGCCAACGAGATGAATTAAACCTGCGCCGTCCTCCTTGCCTGGCCCGTCCGCCGGTTCAGGCCGGGAACGGGCTTTTCCGTTAACTGCGCAGGCACCGTGCGCAGCGGTTATGCAAATGTAATCGTATAAACGCATAAGCTGCTGACAGTGAGTCTTAACTAAATAACAAAGAAAAAACAGGTAAAGACGCTTCAAGCAGGAATATAAAACAATTACGCGGTTAATTATTAATAAAAATTAATAAAAAGGAAGGGCAGCGCACTACATGTCTATCTCGATTTTATACGATATTGCGGCAGTCTTCATTTGGTCTTTAGCTGGTTCCGCAGCTATGGGTATTTCTCTGGGCCTTCTGCTCAAGATTTACGACTTGATGACCCCGGGAATCGAAGAATTTGAAGAGCTTAAAAAAGGCAACATCGCTGTAGCCATCGTCATGGCCGCAATTATTATCGCCTTCGCTCTGATCATTTGCGTAATTCTTTGGCCCGGTTCCGGCATGTCAGGAATGAGCAGCAGTGCAAGTATACCTCCTGCCCATCCTATTCCGCCAGTTCCCCAGCCCTAATAAACAACAATTAGCTTTCTTCCCCGCCAACCTTAGCTTCTTTATCCCGGCCATCTGCGGCCGGGATTTTTTATCCGCACCAGCGATTATTTAATAGCAAACGAAAAGCAGGGAGAATCTGCCATTACAAGAACACTTGACCGATTCTTTTAGAAAGCTGTTTTGACAAATGAGAGTTGCTGCTAAAACAAACCTCAACAAAGACCAGGTTATCAAAATGGTCAAAGACGGTGGAGTAACCATGCTGCGCCTGCAATTCACCGATATTCTCGGCGGAGTCAAAAACGTCGGCATTCCCGGGCATCACATTGAGCAAATTCTCGAGGAAGGCGTAATCTTCGATGGTTCCTCCATTGAAGGTTTTGTGCGCATCGAAGAATCTGACATGCGCCTCATGCCCGATCCTTCCACTTTTACTGTCCTGCCCTGGAAACCGGAAGCCCACAAAGAAGCGCGCCTAATCTGCGACGTCGTCTATCCCGATGGCACTCCCTTTCCCGGCGACCCGCGCACCTTCCTTAAACGCATGATTGCTAAGGCCAGCGAACAGGGGCTGGAAATGATGGCCGGTCCCGAAGCGGAATTTTTCCTCTTCGAACAGGACGCTCAGGGACAGCCCACCGTCAATACCCACGACACCGGCAGTTATTTCGACCTCACCCCTATTGATATTGGCGAAGAAACCCGCCGCGACATTATCGACAATTTAGAAAAAATGGGCTTTGAAGTGGAAGCCTCCCACCACGAATGCGGTCAGGCCCAGCACGAAATCGATTTCCGCTATGCCGATGCCCTGCACACCGCAGATAATGTAGTTACATTCAAGACCGTGGTTAAAACCATTGCCACCCAGCACGGTATGCACGCCACTTTCATGCCCAAGCCGCGTTTTGGTATCGCCGGTTCAGGTATGCACCTCAACCAGTCTCTCTTCTTTGACGACGAAAATATATTCTACGATCCCGACGATCCCCAGCAGCTCTCCGAATCCTGCCGTTTTTACATGGGTGGCCTAATCAAGCATGCCCGCGCTTTTACCGCGTTCACTAATCCCCTGGTCAACTCCTATAAGCGCCTTGTTCCCGGCTATGAAGCGCCGCTCTACGTGACCTGGGCGGAAAAGAACCGCAGCCCGATGATCCGCATCCCCGCCCAGCGCGGCAAAGGCACCCGCGTCGAAGTGCGCTCCCCGGACCCTTCCTGCAATCCCTATCTGGCCATCGGGCTCATGCTCTGCGCCGGTTTAGACGGTATAGATAACAATATCGACCCCGGCGATCCCGTCAACATTAATTTATACACCCTGACTCCCGAACAGCTGCGCGAGCACAGCATCGCGACTCTGCCAGGCAACCTCAAAGAAGCCCTGGAAGCTTTTGAACAGGACGAAATGATGATGGAAGCCATAGGCCCGCACATCTGGACTCAGTTTAAAGCGGCTAAACTGCACGAATGGGAGGAGTACACCACCCAAGTACACCAGTGGGAGCTGGATCGCTATTTAGCCATGTACTAAAAGTTAGCCTCGGCAATATTGGCTATGCTTCTAGATAACGTAGAAATCGTTTTGTGGCGCTGTCTAGTTTCGCTTATGACAATACGCTTATTTCAGAACTGCCGCTGAGCTCGTTAATTCATTTAAGCGTCGTGCCACAGAATCTCGCCAAAGCAAAGAGCACAGTCCCGTTAAGTTAGCAATTAGCTAACTTAACGGGACTGTATGACTCCCCCTAAAGGATGTAATATCATTTAGTTAGCGATCAGCTAACTTGCGAAACTATCTGACTCCCCCTAAAGGATGGGAGGGGGAGAAGTCGCGACTGCGACAGAGGGGGTGCCCACGACTGTTGGGAAATCGAGGTCTAGTGTGTGTCATGCTTCAGCTTATAAGCAGGCATAAACGTAACGATAATTGTATATGAGTCAACATTTCCAATGTCGTTGAGCCTTAAGTTAACGACATTGGCGAAGAGCGAAAATACTCATAACGCACGTGATATTAATTGCGCACCATTCTGCAGCCCAGCTTCGCTGGGCTTAATACTGCTAACTATGGTTAGCTTAGTTATTATGTGATAAAATACCCTTCGGTACAGAAAGCCCTAAACGATAGCTCTCAAAGGAAGAAACAAAATTGGCTGAGCAGGATTTTCAGAACGATAACTTTATTATTGTCACCGGCATGTCAGGAGCGGGAAAAACTCTAGTCACCAAATGCTTGGAAGACCAGGGTTATTATTGCGTTGACAATATCCCGCCGGCGCTGCTGCTGAAATTCGCTCAGCTATGCAATTCCTCCAGCATTACCAAATTAGCTATCGCCATAGATGTGCGCAGCCACAATTTTTTCGCCGACATCGACCAGGCCATTGAAGAGCTGACCTTGGCGGGGTTTTCCCCCCAGATATGGTTTGTCGAAGCTAACCCAGAAGTTTTAGTGCGCCGCTTTGCCGCCAACCGCCGCCAGCACCCTCTGGCCAGCGACGGCCGCGTAGTCAACGGCATAGAAGAAGAACAAAAACTGCTGACTGCCCTGCGCAGCCGGGCCAGTTACATTATCGACACCAGCAAACTAACTCCCCACCAGCTGCGCGGCACTATCGTCGAGCATTTCAATCAGGCTAGCTCCCAAAACAGTTTAGGCCAAGTTCACGTGCTCAGTTTTGGTTTTAAATATGGAGTGCCCCTAGACGCCGATCTGATTTTCGACTGCCGCTTCCTGCCCAATCCCTACTATATTCCCGAGCTAAAACCGCTCACCGGTGCTCATCCCCTGGTTTCTGAATACGTTTTCAGTTTCGATGCTACCCAAAAGTTCGTAGACAAAATTATAGAGTTTTTGAGTTTCGTCATGCCTCTGTATCAGCATGAGGGTAAGAATCACGTCGTAGTTGGGTTTGGCTGCACAGGAGGACGCCACCGCTCCGCCGCTATTGCCGCAGAAAGCAGCCGCCGCCTCAGCGACGCCGGTTTTAAAGTCAGTTTAGAACATCGCGATATTACTAAAGATGACCGCGAAAACGACGACAAACACGCCTAAAAAGAAAAAATCTCTCCCTCCCTCCAAGGCCAGTATTTGGCGGCCCGGTTTAGGCATTAAGCGCTGTTTTTTCGCTCTGGCTGCCGGGTTTATTTTCTTATGCTGCGGCATCATTCTGCTTTTCAGCACCACCTGGGCACTATGCGTGGAAGAAAGCTTGACAAACGCCAGCTTAAATTGGCTGGGGTGGCACATTTCCAGCTTTAGCGTCGATATTTTTCTACTGGTTTTAGGGCTTGTATGTCTGGGTTGGGGACTGTGGCGAGCGGCTTCGTTCCTTTATAACGCGTCTCAGGCCCACCCCAGCTCTAGCATGATGGATGCCCTGGCCTTAGGGCGGCGGCGCAATTACGGTCTGAAGATCGTGGCCTTAGGCGGCGGTACTGGCTTATCTACACTGCTGCGCGGCCTCAAAAAATACACCTCCAATATTACCGCCGTAGTTTCCGTTTCCGACAACGGCGGCAGTTCGGGACGGCTTTCCAAGGAACTGGCGATGCTGCCCCCCGGCGACATCCGCAACTGCCTGACCGCCCTGGCCGACGACGAAGACCTGCTGACCGAGCTGTTCCGCTTCCGCTTCGATAAAGGGGAAAGCCAAAGTTTAGGAGGCCACGCTTTCGGAAACCTTTTTATAGCCGCCCTGAACCAGATTTACGGCGACTTTGAAGTAGCTTTAAAAAAAGGCAGCGCCCTGCTGGCCATCCGCGGCCGGGTTCTTCCCGCCACATTAACAGCTACGGTGCTGTGCGCGAAGATGCGCGATGGGCGGATTATTAAAGGAGAAAGCGAGATTCCCAGCGCTCAGGGAGAGATCACCGATGTATTTTTAGAACCTGGCAGCTGCCAGGCACCCCCCGAGGTGATTAAAGCTATCGAAGAAGCCGACGCCATCATTTTGGGGCCGGGAAGCTTATACACCAGTGTCATGCCCAACCTGCTGATCAAAAATATCGTCAAAGCGCTGGAGCGCACCGAAGCCCCCATTATTTATGTCTGCAACGTGATGACTCAAAACGGGGAGACCGACGGCTATACGGCAGCCGACCATTTGCAGGCCATCTATCACCATCTCAAAAAGCCCCTGGTCGATTACGTAATCGCCAATGCCAGCGCCCCCAACAAAAAACTGCTGGAAAAATACGCTAAAGAAGGTTCAAAGCCGGTGGTTCTGGATTACGAGCGCCTGCAAAGCATGGGAGTGCATCCAGTTTATGCCAAATTATCCAAAGATGAGCAGCTGGTGCGCCACGATCCCGACTATTTAGCTGAAGCGATTATGGATCTGCTGGGAGAGGTCAAATACCGCGACGGCTCAGAAGGCGCGGACAGCATGAGATCGCCGAATTAATTTATTTCTTTTACAAATGGTTTACAAAATGTTAAAAATCAACTCAACCTACAGGTTGACTAATTGTTCATTCAGAGATATTATTAAACCGCAGTCAACAGTCAATGCAGTTAGTCTACTCTAGATTGCAGAACGCTATTCTGGCTGCCCTGAATGGAATAATCTGCAAAGATTAAACATAGAAGGTCTTAAAAAAAATTAAACGCATTCAAAACTGTTGGTAGCAGTAAAAAATGCGTTCAATATCTCAGAAGTGCTATCACTCCTAAAGCTTACAACTGGTATGATAGCACCTCTGAGAGGCTATGTCAAGCGTTAATGAGACGTATGGCTAGCTTACATATACTCTCAGAGGAGGCAATAATATGTCCAAAATACGGGCAACAATCGCAGATGGCTGCGATTCAAGTATTATTCCTGGTCTTCAGTACGATGGATTATTAGGTATCCCGCTTATCAAAAGGCCAGACAAAATCATCATTCCGAAAAACATCGTACCATTTTCCAAACGCAATTACACAGCCGATCTCGACGTAGCCATCGGATTCTACGAGATGGACGAAAAATTTGCTGATTTGCTCTGCCATCCGGAAGCATATGTCGAAGATTTAAGTCGCTTTTCAGCGATAATCTCTCCCGACTGTTCTCTATACCTGCCCAACTCACTGGGCAGCCACATTACTAACATATATAGAAGCCGGCTTATCGGCTGCTTCTTTCAGGCCAAACGCCTGTACGTCATACCTCAAATCCGCTGGGGCAAAGAAACTACTTATACGGCAGGGGCATTGCAAGAAAAAGCTGCTTTCCTCGGCGTTGAAAAACACAGCATTGTAGCGATCGGCACTTACGGCTGCTGTCAGCACAGAGAAGAAAAGCGCCATCTCAAAGCTGGGTTAAGTGCTATGCTAGATACGGTACAGCCAGATACCGTGTTGGTGTATGGGCCTATGCCTCCGGCAATTTTCGGCGAGTTCCTCCAAAGAACAAACTTTGTTCCTTACGACAACTGGTTAAAACGCGTAAAGGGAGGACAATAGTATGGGTAGCGGCAGCAGTTATTCCTATTCTGGAACCAGCGGCGGGTCGCAGCCCTACGCTGAAACCTACGGGGTAGTTCCCGAAGCGCTCAACAAAGACAAGAAAGACCCCGACATTTACGATAAAGCAGAAGGGTATTTCAAGAATCCGACAGCAGTATCTCTAGCTTCCGCTATAGATGGTAACAGAGTGACTTTTAATAATCTCAGCGCCCATGGAAAATACACTTATGTTATGGATAAGAACGGCAATATTATCTTTGGTAAACGTTGCAATCCTAATGACATAAGCAAACGTTCTCCTCATCCTACGCTCATTGGAGGTAAAAATCCACAAGTGCAATGCGCAGGTATTATCGCGATGAGCAAAGGGAAAATCACCAATATAGATAATATGAGCGGACATTTTAAGCCGCATCATAGATCTTTAAATAAGGTTTATGACGCTCTTCATAAACTGCATGAAAGCAATCCTAACATCTTCTCTACACGTTTTCAATGGAGGGAATAGGTATGGAAGAAGAGATATTAAGTTATGAAACCGCTTCTTTATTTAATCGTTCTTTCGAAGAAGAGATCACAGATGCTGAAGAGACAGCATTACTAGATCGCGCAAACGCTTTAATTAATACGTTTGGCTGGAAAAAGGTGTTTAACTCTTGGAATAACTACCTTCACCACCAATGCCTAACTCCAGAATCTGCGATCAATTTCGCCAATTGGTTCTGGTTCTATGGAGGTCATGAGCACCCAATCCCCAATCCTTATCATTTTATAGCGTATTTCTATTATCGTATTGACTATGCAATTCAGAAATATGACATTTCGGATATCTTGGATAGTCTCGCTACCAGCATCTTGCCCAAAGCAGGCCATCGCGAAGCGGATTTATATCTAAATCCCTACTACATGCCGGAAAGTGACCCCCAAATACGGGCAGAAGTTGAAAAGCTCAAAAAACAAAACAGCTAACCACACCAGACTACGCCAGAAGAATTCTCACTGCTAAAGCTTCAAAGCATCTCAATGAGTACTTCTGGCTTCATTTTCACTGCACAGCACTTGTTTGATAATAGCTATTGTCAGGAGAGAAAACTCATGCCGAAACAACAATACCGCGACGACGGCTGTAACCCAGAAATACTTGCTGGGGCAAAATTTGCAGGCACTCTAGAAATACCAGTCGTAGAACGGCCTAGCAAAATCGTTATACCAGATACGCCAGTTCCTTTTTCACAGCACGCACAATGCCAAAATCAAAACGCTTTCTTAGTCATCTCCGAACCTGATGTCAATTTCTCTGATATTCTGCGCAATCCAGAACCTTATTGCCAAATCGCTAACAATTACGCAGGCATAATAACTTTAGAACCCGCTCTATTCACTGGAGCTAAGCTAGCTGAACAAATCGCTGTAACCCAGCGCAACCGCACTTTGGCACATTGTTTTCAAAGGCACTGCGTTGAAGTTATCCCACATCTGCGCTGGAAAGACAAAAATAGCTATACAGCGACCGTTTTGCCAGATAAAATCGCCTTAATAGGTCTGCCCCTAAACAGCATTGTGGCCTTGGAAACTAATTCATGTCTTAATAGCGACATGGACAAACTGCGTTTACAGTTAGGCCTACAAGCCGTTCTGGAAGAACTGCAGCCGCAAATTATTTTAATATTCGGAGCTATGCCTGACGAAGTATTCTCCAATTTTCAGCATGATACCGTATTTGTCAATTATAATCCATGGCCACCAACAACATCTTTATAAATCGGCAGCAAACTACCAGCGGCTTACATCAACCTTCTGGTTGATAATATTCGTTACTTGGTGTAAACTACTTCACGTTAGCGGATGGTAAAACAACAATGGGGAGGTGAGCACATGCTGACAAGTTTAGGCAAGTTTTTGAGAAAACTGCGCATAGACAGAGGAGAGATACTACGCGACATGGCGGACAAACTTGGCGTTACAGTATCATTTCTCTCTGCTGTTGAAAATGGCAAAAAAAGAATGCCCTCATTATGGAATAACAGAATCTGTGAGCTATATAGCCTGGATATACATCAGCAAGAATCTTTTACAAAAGCGATAGCTGAAACAGAAGATACCATTGAAATGAATTTAACTTCAGCCAGCGCCAACAGACGGGAATTAGCTATTGCTTTCGCGCGCTCTTTTCACAATATCGATACTGAGCAGATAACTGCCATTCATAAAATACTACAGAAAAGGAAGCAAAGCAATGACCAGCATTAAAGCTAACCCTATATCTCGGATAGAAATTAGAAAAATAGCCTATATTATACGTGCCATAGCCGATACGCTCAACAGTCCTTATTTTCCAATAATATATTTTATTGAGCATACTTTACCAAGAGATATGCCAGAATTCAATTACGAAATTGTTAATCTACAAGATATGCCTCACAATCATGCTGAAACACATCCTGACCAAAACCTAATACAAATTAGGGAAGATGTATATCTTAGGGCTATAAAGGGCTGTGGTAGGGATCGCTTTACCCTTGCTCATGAACTAGGCCATTTATTATTACATAGAGCCAACTGCATTTCATTATGCAGATTAGCTCCTAATAAAAGATTAAAACCATACGAAAACCCGGAATGGCAAGCCAATGCTTTTGCAGGGGAGCTACTTATGCCGATAGATATAATCAAAGATATGAGTATCTATCAAATCTGTCATCAATGCGGCGTTTCTGCAGATGCCGCCCGGTGTCAGCTCAGCTTACTTAAAAATGCCAGATGACCATTGAGCACTCTGCACTTCGTCCCCCCCCCTTGTTTAGCAAACACTAAATCCGCTAGACCTCAGAATCTCCCAGCTCCCCATACATGCGCTCCAGCATCTCCTCAGCCCGGGCACTGCCCTTCTCCGCCGCCTGACTCAGCAAATGCAGCGCCGCTTCAGGATCTGCGGGAATGCCCAAGCCGCCCTGATAAAACTCTGCCAGAGAAATCATAGCCTCAGTATGGCCTGCCGCCACCGCCCGTTTCAGGAAACCTACACAGCGCTTGACATTTTGCTCCACGCCCTCTCCGCGGAAATACATAAACGCCAAAATATACATAGCCGCCGGATGGCCTTCGTCAGCGGCACAGCGCAGATAGTGCACCGCTTTGGGCAAATCCTGCTCTGTATTATGCCCTAAACGATACATCTGCCCCACAGCGAACTGAGCGTCCACATGGTCGCGATCTGCAGCCATCTGCGCATAACGCCAGGCTTCTTGAGGATCGCGGGGGATACCATCACCAGAATCGTACAATTTGCTCAGCATGTACATGGCCTGGGGCCAGCCCATATCGGCGTCATCCTGCAGAAGCTGCACAGCCTGCGCCACATCTTTGGGCACAATTCCCCCCTGCAGATATAAAGACGCCAAAAAAGTCGATGCTCCCACCACGCCCTGAGAAGCCGCGTCGCAGATTCTGGAAATATTATTGTATAGATCTTCTGGCGGACAGTTATTCATCAGCGCACAGGCGGCATCTATGAATTTGCGTTTTACCGGTGAAGCTACCATATTGCCAATAGCTTTCCCTAAATGCTGCAGCTGCGCCACAGTAGGTATATCTTGCCATTCCGCCGTTTCCGCAAATTCCTGCAGCGATTCATTCGGGCTGCGGCGCAGAGATTCTATAAGCTCGCGGCGCAGCTGAGGCTCCACAGGCCAGCCGTATTTATCTATGCCGTTCATCAGCACCGAATCGGAAACATCGCAGCCATGCCCGGCAGCTAAACACAGATACTCGCCGCCTTTCACCGCATCTTTGGGCACACCTATGCCGTAAGAATACATCTGCCCTAAACAGCCGTAAGCGTAGGGATTGCCCAGTTCCGCAGAGCGGTGCATTAGGCGCAAAGCTTCGGGACATTCCCCCATGAAGAGATTGTCTGCCAGCAGCAGCAGAGCGTACAGGACCATAGCGTCGGCATGGCCGCTTTCCGCAGCCTGCTTCACATAGCGCCGGCACAGCTCTAAATTCACTTCACAGCCCACTCCGCTCAGGCACATTTTCGCTACGCAATAAGCCGCATCGGCATGCCCATTATCGGCGGCGCGCCTAAAAGATTTAAACGCCAAAGCCTCATCTTCAGCCAGAGCGCCGGAAACGTCCTCTGAACCAGTATTGTTCGAAGTATCTGCCGCCATCATCGCTGACCATGTCCAAGAAATTTTATGTTTGTTTCTCTGTCGGCGATTTACTACCTTTGCAGCATATTTTACCGCAAACGCTTACACGCGGATATCCAAAGAGGCCAATGCCATCTCTATCTAAACTAAATGACAATAAGCCAACAAGGATTTAAATATTCAACATTGAACCAAAGCTAACCACATTTTTAGAGGTTTTTTGTAATGCTAATCGACCTTACCGTTAAACCCGAAGCCCTGCAGCGCACCATCAAGCGCGCCAAAGAAAAAAACATCCGCATCCCTACCTTCAAAATGATGCGCGATCCTAAGCTCATCCCCGCTAAAGTCAAGGAAGAGCTGAAAAATGTAGGCCTTTGGGATGTCAACCCCGTCAACCTATACCGCATCAACTGGCACAACGAGCCCGTGGAAAAAGGCGGAACTTATGGCGGCGTCAATTTCATCGAATTCCCCAGCGAATTAACCGGCGTACCCTGCAAAATCGTAGGCTTAGCGGGCAAATGGTTCCCCACCGGAGCCCACAAAGTAGGAGCCGCTTTCGGCTGCTTAGTCCCTCGCCTGGTCACCGGCCAATTCGACCCCACCTGCCAGAAAGCCGTCTGGCCTTCCACCGGCAACTACTGCCGCGGCGGTGCCTACGACTCTGCCCTGCTGGGCTGCCAGTCCATCGCTATTCTCCCCGAGGAGATGAGCGCCGAACGCTTCAACTGGCTTAAGACCGTAGCTGGCGAGATCATCGCCACCCCCGGCTGCGAGAGCAACGTCAAAGAAATCTTCGATAAGTGCTGGGAACTGCGCAAATCCGGTCAGAATTTGGTTATCTTCAACCAGTTCGAAGAGTTCGGCAACTACCTGTGGCACTACAACGTCACCGGCCCTGCCATGGAAGAAGCCGTTAAAGCCGTAGGCGGCACTTACCGCGGTATGGTCTCCGCCACAGGCTCTGCCGGCACCATAGCCGCCGGCGACTACATGAAGATGCTGCATCCCACCTCCAAGATCGCCGCTTCCGAAGCGGTGCAGTGCCCCACTCTGCTGATGAACGGTTTCGGCGGCCACCGCATTGAAGGCATTGGCGACAAGCATGTGCCCTGGGTGCACAACGTTAAAAACACCGATATGGTCATCGCCATCGACGACGAAGCGCCCATGACTCTGCTGCGCCTGCTCAACGAGCCCGCCGGCAAAGAATTCCTAGCTTCCCTGGGACTCAAAAAAGAATTGGTCGAGAAACTCGATTGGCTGGGTATAAGCTCGATCTCCAACCTGCTTTCCGCTATCAAGATGGCCAAATACTACGAGCTGCGCTCCGATGACGTCATTGTCACCATGCTCACCGACTCCGCCGCCATGTACCAGAGCCGTCTGGCCGAACAGACCGCCGCTAAAGGCGCTTTTGGAGCTACCGAAGCTGCGGTGGCCTATGCCCGCTACTTCGCCGGCTGCACCACCGATACCATGGCCGAGCTCACCTATGCCGACCGCAAACGGGTCCACAACCTCAAGTATTACACTTGGGTTGAGCAGCAGGGCAAGACCTACGACGAGATTCAGCGCCAGTGGTACGATCCCGAGTATTGGGAAGAGCTGCATCAGGGTACTGACGCTATCGACAAGCTCATCGACGAGTTCAACGCGGCTGTCGAGAATGCATAAAGCCTAAGGAAGCGCTGATTAATAGCATTACGCTTAATTACCAATATTAGCGCTTCCTTCTAAACTGTTAAGCGTGCATTGACATTGGCACATTACAACTCCCCCTAGACGGAGCAGGGGGAGAAGTCGCGAATGCGACAGAGGGAGTCCGTTAAACTGATGGAAAAATCTAACAGTTACTTGACAACTAAATGAGCTTAATTGCATGTGCTAACGTATTGCTAAATGCTTCCAAGAGGATCGCTATGGAAACGCTGAATTAATCAGCGTTTCCATCACTGACCGGGTTCTCCGAACCTATATGAACCGATAAGCCCTTTCTCAGCGAAAGGGCTTATTTAATTCGGGGAACACAGCTTTAATTCGGGAAACACAGCTGACTTACATTGCTGTTCTTTTCATAATAAGCCAAAATATAGTATAATAAAAAATGTTGCTAACCCAGCTACATTTTATCGAGGAGCCCACTAGGTTGGAAAACAGCGCCGCAATTGATCTAACCAAGCAAGAAAGCGAAAACCTTGAGCCGCATCTGGTCCCTTTTAAAAATCAGCGTCTAAAGCTCGGCGATTCTCTGCGCAAATGCCATCAGCTCTTCCCGCTCACCTGGAGCGGCCTGCTCACGCTGGCTGCCGGCGTAATAGGATGGTGCACCTTAGGCAGCCGCCACCGCGACTTGGTTATTTCAGCGGCATCTTTCATTTTAGGCTTGCTGGTGATCGTGCTTATGGTCTGCGTGCTGATCAATGCCCTGCGCCTGCACCTGCGCCTGCGCCGTGAAGAGCAGGATATAGGAACCTTAAAGCTGGAAACAGGCTATCCCCGCACCACCGACTATCAGCTGGAAATAGGTTACTTTCCCTTTACCGAAATTACCTGGAGCTGGACCTATCCAGTCCAAACCGACGTAGTGACTACAAGTACATTCAAAACAATAACTGAAACCGTCACCGCTCAGCAGCGCTGCCAAGCCGATCACATCACCCGTCATTTTGTAGTTAAAGATATTATCGGCCTGGCGCGCATGGAATGGGAACGCACATTTCCCACCGCAGTAACCGTAATACCCAACCAAGAAAATTTCAGCGCTAACCAGGTTCTGCCCAGCGTCTCCGATGGAGACGAAGATTCCAATCCTTACGGCGCTCCCAAAGGCGACCGCATAGAAATGCGCAAATACTCCAACGGAGATTCCTCGCGGGACATTATTTGGAAAATCTATGCCCGCACCCGAAAACTCATGGTACGCATTCCCGAACGCGCTATCACCGCCCAGCCGCGTTCCTGCGCGTATCTAATCGGCGCGCACGGCGACAGCTCCAGCGCCAGTTTAGCCCGCACTATTTTGGAACGCCACATGCTGGGCGACAACTGGGGCTTTGGCGCAGACGGTACCCCCGGAGTGATTACCAATTTGGGACAGGCCATTCAGGCTATCGCTCAATCGGGCAATTACGCTTTAATGTCTGCCCACGAAGCCAAAATTACCAATCTCTCCGCCTTTCTCCGCGAAGCCGAAGCTATAGGATACAATAATTGCCTTATCTTTATTCCCTCACGGCTGGCCCCTCCCCCTCCGCCTATATTATCGCGCTGGCAGCGCTTATTTAATTCTCAAGAAGGCACCTGGCCTGACTGGGCCAAACCGGCCCGTCAAGCCCTCAATAGCTGCCACATGACAATCACCTGGCTCATGGGCGTAGAAAAAGACCCGCGCAAGCTGGCCTCAGCTACAGAGAAAGCGCCGCTTCCGCCCTGGCAGGAAAAACTCCAGCGATACGCTTTAGCGCCCAAAGACGCTGAAAGCGATACCTCTGTGGAAGTCGTTAAAGCTATAATAGGCGAAAGCACGCCCGTTTGGCTCTACGCCAGCGACAGCTGCCGCTTCCTAGTCTATAACAATATCTCCGAAGCACAATAGAGGTAAGCCCGTGAAGCAAGAAACCGCCAAAAATAAATATATAGCTTTAGGACGAGAAATATTAACCGCTTTGGTATGGGGCGCCGCCGTCGCCGTGGGTTCTCTGTCAACCCACACCAGCTGGGGCATTACCACTGCTTTTCTAGGCGGTTTAGCGGGAAGTTTATGCGGCTATTATCTCAAAAACAGCCGCTTGCGCAGCATCGCCTTAGCCGTGGGCGCCTTGCTGATCTACGGAGTTTGGTCTGTGCTCTGTTCCTGGCAGATCAACAGCGCTTTTTTGGCATCGCTCTTAGGTGTTGACAGCGCCTACCTCTGTTATGATGCCTGTCAGAGTTTTGGAACATGTTTTCTGGCAGTAACGGTTTTGCACACTTTGGCCTGGCGCTATCCGGCCTGCACCGCTATAGAGCTGATCGTCATCGCCATCGCCCTAGCCACACCTTTAGCTGGTCACCGCGACGGTTATATCTGCCGCCCCTACGGTTTTGTCGACGCCATATGGTCACGCGGTTACGATCCCATTCCTTTCTTTAAAGCCTTTGGAGTCATGGTTGCCGCTCTATTTTTAATGGCAACTACTGGGCGCTACAACCGGCGCAGCACTATTATCGATTTAAGCATTTTGCTGCTCTTAGCGCTCATACTCAGCACCTTTACCCTGCCCAACGTGCTGACCCAGCCGCTGCCCGAACAGATCCAAATGGGACAGGAAAGCGACAGCGAACAGCAGAGTTCTCAGCAGAATCAAAAAGACGATAAGCAAAAAGACAAACAGGCCAAGAACAGCGATAATAAAGATCAGCAGAATAGCCAAGATCAGAAAGACAAACAAAACCAGCAAGAAAATAAAGATAAAAACGATAAGGACCAGCAGCAAAAAAACAGCCAAAGGGATGCCAATAAAGACAATCAGCAGCAAAACCAGAATCAGTCCCAAAACGACGACAAAGATAAGGAAAACGATAGCTCCTCACCGCCCCCTCCGCCTCATCCAGTAGCCGTAGTCGTCTTTTATCAAAGTTATGACCCCAGTGACGGCTATCTGTACTTCCGCCAAAGCGCTCAGAGTTTCTACAACGGCAAACGCTTGGTAGCAGAGACCGATTCGTCTTTCGACAAAGACATAGCCTGGCATTTTCCCCAGACGGACACCCAGGACAAACTCTTCACTCCCGTCCAGGTCGCCACAGAGCACATGGACATGTTTAAGCCAATCAATACCAGGGTCTGCCTGATGACCGCTCACGATCAGCCCTTCGGCCTGCTGACTCCGCTCAAAATGACGGCCATCAGCAACCCCAATGCCAATCAGTTTATCCGCGCCTATCAGGTGCAGTCGCAATGCTTCACCGGAGACCTGAGCAAGTTTATCACTTGGAAAACTGGAAATCCCCATTGGGATAAAAAGACCTGGGATCACTACTTAGATGTTTCATCCGATAAACGCTACGCTGACTTAGCCCAAAAAATAACCGGGCATATGTCCGGCGGCTACGCCAATTCACCTATAGCAAAAGTGCTGGCCTGCAAGCTATGGCTAGAGGACAACTGCACTTACGACATCGGAGTCACAATAACCGACAAGGACGATGTCGTAGGGAAATTCCTGTTCGGCAATCGCACAGGCTACTGTGTGCACTTAGCCCATTCGCTCACCTATTTAGCTAGAACCCTGCGCGTGCCAGCCCGCGTAGGCACGGGATATGCTGTGGAAGCGCGCAACAGATATGGCGGTTCTTCCCTGATGATCCGCAGCAACGAAGCACACGCCTGGTGCGAAATATATGTCGCCGGTATAGGCTGGATTCCCATCGATGTAACGCCTAAGAAACATAATGGCGGATGCTGCCAGCCGCCGCCTGATGCCGATTTGCAGAAAATGCTGGGAGAGCTGGCCCGCGAAGAATCCGGCAAAGTGTCCGAAGAGGGCAGTGCGCCGAAAAACTTTATGATCAGCGTTCAGGATGTCCTAATCGTCATCGGCAAAATTTTAGCTGTCTTGGCTGCACTCTTTACCATCGCCTGCTACATTATCAAAGCAGCCCGCCGCCTCAGCCCCAGCTTTACGGCCATGCCCAAGCGCATTGATACAGCCTACCGCACCGCTTTAGATTGCCTCTCCGATGTCGGCCTGCGCCGCTACTACGGCGAAGCCCGCGAAGATTTTGCCACGCGCTGTTACGATACTCTGCCCGCTCTGCGCGCCTTAACCGATCTGCACATGCGTAAGGCCTTAGGCGACAAGAGCTGGGAACCCAAGGCCAACAGTAAAGCTGTCAGCAAACTGTATGGAGAGTTCAAACATCAGTTCCGCCAACAGTTTCCCTTGTGGAAACGCGTTTTAGGAGCCCTCAATCCTTTCTCCTGGCTCTTGACTAAATAATATTAGCTAAAGGGTCAGTACCGTTAAGTCAGCAATTAGCTAACTTGCTAATATCATTTAGTTAGCGATCAGCTAACTTGCGAAACTATCTGACTCCCCCTAAAGAATGGGAGGGGGTTGCGTCTTAACCAAATGACATAGCTAAAGGGTGATCGTGCCCAGGCATATAAATATGCGTTATGCAACGCAGACATTTAATGGAGGTTATACCTTGGACGCCGCAGCGAATGCTCCCAACAGGGATCAATATTTAAACAATGCTTATGGTGTATTTCACACTTTGGAGCAACGCCTCAAACATGCGGTACGCGGCCGCGATAACGTTATCGATTTACTGCTCATCGCTTTAATGGCTGACGGCCACGTGCTTCTGGAAGATCACCCCGGCTCCGGTAAAACCACTTTGGCCAAAGCGCTGGGCGACTCCATTTACGATGACCGCAACAACCAAGAATTTGAGGCATTTCGGCGTATCCAATTCACGCCCGACCTCCTGCCCTCCGATATTACAGGCATGACCATTTTCGAGCCTGAAAGCGCTACCTTCACATTCCGTCCTGGCCCGCTTTTCGCCTATATAGTCTTAGCCGACGAAATTAACCGCACCTCTCCGAAGGTACAGTCCGCCATGCTCGAAGCTATGGCGGAAAAGCAGGTAACCGTCGATAACGTTTCCCATAAACTGGGGGAGCTGTTCTTCGTCGTAGCCACCCAAAACCCGCGCGACCAAGCGGGCACCTATCCTCTGCCTGTAGCCCAGCACGACCGCTTTTTATTTAAGATACGCATGACTTACATCGACCGCGACGCCGAGATCGACGTTTTGCGCAGCAGTCACGAGCGCAAAGCCCCCATTCCCAACAATCTGCCTCAGATCGCCGTCTCACAGATCATCGCTGCCCGGCGCACCATAGATAGATTTGTCCGCGTGGATGAGCGCATCCAGGCCTGTCTGGTCGATATGGCCCGGGCCATCCGCCAATCCCCTAACGTCGCCCAGGGAGTCTCTACCCGCAGTTTAGTGCTGATGGTACCAGCTCTGCAGGCCTGCGCCTTAAAACGGGCCCGCGATTTCGTCAGCGCCGAAGACGTCGCCTATCTGATACCTTACGTTTTCGCCCATCGTCTGGAACTGGCTCCCGGCATAGACGATCCCATTAAAGTTATCCGCGACTGCTGCAAACCTTCTCTGGAGCAGCTGTGCCGCTCCACGCTCAAATAGCGCTCAACAACTATCAAGCTCTGCCAGGCATAGCTTCGCTAATGGCAGAGCGAAGTAATCATCATGCAATTTCTAGGCGGAAACAGCGAAATGTTTGGATTTAAGACAAAACATACCAAGCGCGTTTTTATCGGCATAGCCTTAGCTTTGGCGCTAGGAGCTCCAGTCGAGTCGCGTCTTCCTCAGACCGCCGAAACGACGGCTAAGCTAACGCTGTCCGTGGGCGAGATGCAAGAGCTGATGAAAAACGACAAGGACCTCATCGACCAGCGCACCCGGGCGGAAAAGATGCTCAAAGCCAATGCCAAAGACTACAAAGCGCATCTGCTGCTCGGCTACGTCCTGCACCACGCCGAAGGCGATTTAGCCCGCGCCCGCTACCATTTGGACAAATCGCATAAATATGTCTTAAAAGCTGTCGGCAACGATATGGAAGCCCGGCAGTTTTACGGTATTATCTGTTTCGAGCTGCTCATGGTGCTCACCGAAATGGACCAATACGAAGATAAAATCACTCTGCTGCGCGAGATGTCGTCCACAATGAGCAACAAAGAGCTGTGGATGTCAGAGATGGCCTGGCCGCTCATGAAACTGGATAAGGAAAAAGAAGCGCGCCAGATTATTCAGCAGATTCTCAGCAGCGGCAATCCCGGGGCCCGCATAAATGCCTGGAACACCCTAGGGGCCTTGGAATCCGATTTGGGCCACTATCAAGCCGCCTACGACGCCTTCGACGGTCTGCTCAAAGAGGCGGCCCGCTATAGCAAGCCCAACATAACTTTTTACCGCAACATGGGCGAAGCCTGCCTACCCTTAGGGCTTTATGAAGACGCCGAAAAATACTATTCCCAGGCGGCCAAACTGCCTTTCGAAGACGATTCCTTTTCCAATCCCTATCAAGATTTAACCAGCATCTACCTCTCCCAAGCCCGCTTCAGCGAAGCCATGAACGCTATGAAGAAAACGGTGGAATGGAGCAATGCCACCAAACCGTTCCTCTACCAGCAGTCCATGGCCGACAACACTCAGCTCAAAGGTATGCTGCTGCTGGAACTAGGGCTTCCCGCCGAAGCAGTCGATACCCTACAGCTGTTGGTACAGCGCCCCGATCGCCGCGGCGGCACTTCCCTGCGCATCGATCAGACAGAAGCCGGAAACCTGCTGTGCTGGCGCACCGCTCTGAAAACCAATTTGCAGCGCAACCAAGAGCGTTTGGCCGCCACGAGTTTTTTCAGCGGCGCTTTATCCCTAATCCGCTACGGCTGGCAGCGCTTAACCCAAGGCAAAACCACGCTGAGCACCGATGCTATGTATGTCAATTTGGTCTGGGAAAATATTCAGATGCGCCGCCAAATCGACCAAGCGGAAAAGCGCATCGCCGCTCTTTCCGCCAACAGCCAGCGCATTCGCGCTTCCATGCTTCCCTATGATACCCAATCGGTCATCACCACGGAATGGATGCGCCCCAACCTCATGGGAATTTGGGGAACTGGCCTAAGCCAAGCTGCTATCGACGATATTCGGCAAAAACCACCCGAAAGATACGCTGTGGCCGAACCCTTCCTGGCCGCGCTGCAGGGCGAAATCGCTTTTTTAAACGGCAGCTACCGCCGCAGTGCCGAACTGTTCAGCGTAGCTATGAAAACTCTGCCGCGTCAAGAAGCTTTGCTGCGCTATCGCACGGAAACCCGTCTGGCCATGGCCTTGCTGAAATGCGGCAAAGAATCAGAAGCGCTGCAGCTGTTCCAGCACGTGATCAGCGGCGATGGAGCTATGCTGCGCGAAGCCGAGGCGCGTTTACCCATCATCGCCAAGGTAAATGCCTCCGAGCAGAGTTCAAGTTTTAATTCCGCAGTGCTCAAAGGCCTCAAGCGCTCTCCTCGTTTCAAAGTAGGTTCCCGGGGCCTGCAGCTGACGGTGGCATCAGCAGGCAAAGAAGATTTGCGCGTCGCCGTCAGCGACAGCAGCGGCAATTCCATTAAAGTTTTTCATGTATCCCTCAAAAAACCCAACGCACCGCTGGCCGAAGTAGCTTTGGCGGGAATCCACGATGGCCTGTGCGCTCCCAATATCAACCTGAGCGGGCTTGCCGACAGTCTCGACGGGACTATGAACAGCGCTAACGTGCGCGATCTAATTCAGTACTATTAAATTAAAATTTATTTTCATTTATCCAGCAACGCTTTGCCTAAGCTGCACCTGCCGTTCCTCGGCCTACCCTGCTGAAAGGAGACCAAGGCTCACTTATTCAGCCTTCACCGTGCCCAGCAGCCGATGGGTTAAAGCGCTGCTGGATTTAATTAGGAGTTCTCATGGAATACATTCACCAGCTCATGTACTATTTTAGCGCCGAGGGCATCAAGGACATCATCACCTGGGGCGGACTAATTATTCTGGTGGCTATCATATTTTCTGAAACCGGCCTCTTAATCGGTTTCTTTCTCCCCGGCGATTCTCTGCTGGTTATCTCGGGATTCGTAGCTTCGGCTTCCGACGGCACTCTGCACATAGGCAGTTTGCTCTTTTGGCTCTGCATCGCGGCCGTTTTAGGAGATACCACAGGTTATTATATCGGCAAAAAGGCCGGTGACGCCCTATATAACCGGCCGCAAACAAAATGGTTCCGGCGCGATCACCTGTTGAAAGCCAAGGCGTTTTACGAAAAATACGGAGGCATCACCATCGTATTAGCGCGTTTCATGCCCTTTATACGCACGTTCGCTCCCACCGTGGCCGGAATCGCAAAAATGAACTACAGCAAATTCCTGTCCTTCAATATCTTCGGCGGCATCGGCTGGGTATGCTCGATGGTGCTGATCGGCTATTTCTTCGGTCAGATTCCCTTAGTGCAGCAGCATATCGAAAAAATACTGATTCTCATTATCGTGCTGTCGCTGCTGCCCATCGTCCTTCACGCCATTAAAGAGAAAAAAAAGGCCAACCTTCCCCCGGCAGCAGATGCTGACGCTAAATAATTGGAGGCAGCGCAGATGGCGAAAATTGGAGGCAGCGCAGATGGCGAAGTTTCTCAGGCAAAAGAAACAATTAGGCAGTTTGCTGGCAGGCACAGCGCTAGTCTTAGCATTGAGCGCTCCTTTAGCCGCTGCCCCACCTAAGCCTTCGCCTTCGCCTTCTGCCTCAGCTTCTGCGCGGCCCAAGGCCGCAGCCGCGGCCACAGTGGACACTTCTAAACCGCTGACCTTAAAATCTTTAATCGAAATAATCGACGGCGGCAAAAACTTAATCGATGAGCGCACCCACGCCGAACAGCTGCTCAAAGCCAATCCCAAAGATTATAAAGCCCACTTTTTGCTGGGTTACATCATGCACCGCGCTGAAGGAGATCTGCCCCGGGCCCGTTACCATCTGCAAAAAGCTAACAAGATTGCTCTGCGCTCTGCCAGAAAGGGCGACAAAGAAGCTCAGCAGCTTTATTTTGCCGTATCGGTCGAATTAGCCGAGGTTCTGGGCGAAATGGATCAGTACAGCGCTAAGATCAGAATGCTGCGCGAGATGTCCTCCTACACGCGCGATAATGCTGAGTTTACCGTGCAAATGGCCTGGCCGCTCATGAAACTGAATAAGGAAAAAGCCGCCCGCCAAGCCATCCAAAAGAGCCTCAGCAATGATGACGTATCAGTGCAGACCACAGCGTTAAACACTCTCGGTGCTCTAGAATCGTATTTGGGCCACCATCAGGCCGCTTACGACACTGGCAAAAAACTCCTGGAAAAAGCTAAAGGCAAAGACAAACCCAATCTGATAACCTATTATAGCAATATGGGATTAAACTGCCTGCCCCTGGGATACTACGAAGAAGCGGAAAAATACTTTTTACAAGCGGCCGACAGACCATTTAGCGACCACGCATATACCAACCCCCATACCCATCTTTGCTGGCTGTATCTAAGTCAAGCCCGCTTTAGTGAGACCATCAACTCTCTGCACAAAGCTGAACGGTGGAGCAGAGCCACCAAGCCCTTCCTCTACCAGCAGTCGATCGCCGGTATAACTGAGCTTCAGGGAACCGTCTATTTGGAATTGGGTTTGCCGGAAAAAGCCGTGCAGACCTTAAGCTGGCTGGTCCAGCGCCCTGACCGCCGCGGCACTAATTCCACCCACGTCGATCAAACCGAAGCCGGCAACCTGCTGACCTGGCGCACGGCCTTATACGCCAATCTGCAGCGCAACCGCGAGCGCTTAGCCGCTACAGATTTTCGGAGCGGGGCGCTGACTTTAATAAGGTATGGCTGGCAGCGTCTGCGGCACGGGCAAGGCGAACTAAGCGCCGACGCCATCTACTTCAATTTAGTCTGGGACAATCTGCAAATGCGCCGCCAAATTGACCAGGCCGACAAGCGCATTGCCGCTCTAACCGCAGGCCATAAGCGCATCCGCGCCTCCATGCTCCCCTATTTCGATCAGTCCATAAACACTTCAGAATGGCTGCGCCCCAATCTGGTGGGAATATTGGGAACAGGTCTCAGCCAGGCGACCATAGATAAAATAAAGAAACGGCCTCCCGAACAATACGAAAAGCATAAGCCCTTCCTAGCCGTCCTGCAAGGGGAGGCCGCCTTTCTGAACGGCAGCTACCGGAAAAGTGCCGAACTGCTTAAGCAGGCGCTGCAGAGTTTACCGAAACAAGAGGCGCTCCTGCGCCTGCGCACCGAAACCCGCCTGGCCATGGCCCTTTTAAAATGCGGCCAAGAAGCAGAAGCACTGCCCTTGCTAAAGCACGTCATCAGCCAAAACGGTGCCATGCTGCGCGAAGTAGGTGCCCGCCTGCCAGTTAAGCTGCAAATTGAGACGACCTTGCAAGGCAAGGATTTTAACGAAGAACTCATCCAAGGGATCCGCCGCTCCCCCCGCTTTCAAGTTGATTCTAGCGGTTTTGTGCTCTTAGTTACTTCAGCCAGCCCCAACTCGCTAAGGGTAACGGTCAGCGATGAAAGCGGCAATTCCTTTAAATCTTATAATGTCACCCTGCGCAGTTCCAGCACTCCTTTAGCGGAAATAGCGTTGGCGGGCATTCACGACGGCCTGTGCACTCCCAGCATCAGTCTCAGCGGCTTGGATGACAGCATCGACGGCTCCAACACCAGCATCGGTGTCCGAGAGCTAATTAAATACAAGTAAGGTTTTATCTCTAGTCAGCTTAACACCATTTTCACGCCTATAGCGCAATTAGAAAAAACGGCAGGAATTGCCGGCTTTTGAGTTTATGCTATAATATTCTGTAAAAAAATAAAGGATTAACATTGCCCAAGCCATTAGGCGCAGCCTGCGCAGGCGAAAAGCCCATGCGCCCAAGCCAGCCCAATGGTCTTGCCTATTGCCTCAATAATTTCCATGCTACAAGAACCGATTATCCAAATGCACAACGTTAGCCTCATTTACCCCAACGGTACCCGAGGCCTTAATTCTATAGATATGACCATTAACCGCGGGGAGTTCGTCTTTCTCGTCGGCCACACCGGTTCCGGCAAATCCAGCCTGATGAAGCTTATTTATCGCGAACACGATCCAACCACAGGTGCCGTTTATGTAGAAGGCATAGAAATCAGCGATATGAAGCGCAGTCAGATTCCCTTCCTGCGGCGGCGCATCGGGGTTATTTTCCAGGATTTCCGGCTCTTGGGACACAAAACAGTTTATGAAAATGTCGCTTACGCCTTACAGGTCACGGGAACGAGCCGCTACGTGATGCCCCGCAAAGTTACCAAAGCCCTAACCTTAGTCAATCTGCAGGACAAAGCCGACCGTTTTCCCAATCAGCTTTCCGGCGGCGAACAGCAGCGCGTGGCCATCGCCCGTGCCCTCATCAACGATCCCATTATCCTGCTGGCTGACGAGCCTACGGGAAACTTAGACCCCGATTCTTCCTGGGATATTATGCAGATTCTCTCTAAAGTCAACGTAAGCGGAACGACTGTAGTCGTGGCCACCCACAACCAGCAGCTGGTCGATGTCATGCAGAAGCGCGTTATCGTCATGAACCGCGGTGAGATGGTACAGGACGTCGAACACGGCAAATACGCCATTTCCGCAGTTGGCCCACTGCCGTCGCTTTAATAAGGAGCATATTTCATGGCTAAGAAAAACCTCCGAGAGGTCAAAGATAAGGCCAAAAACACAGCAGAATCCGCGGCCAATTCCCCAGCCGGACCTATGCAGACCGCCGCCGTCAGCGAAGCCGTAACCGCGGCAGCTCCTGCCCAAGCTGAAAGTGAAGAAATAACGGGGCAATCCGCCTCTGCTTCCGCAACCCAGCCGAATAACGACGGACGTCAGGCCTCAAAACAGGCGGGCCTAAACAGCCAAACAGCGGATGGGGAAGCTCCGCCCCCCCCAGTGCTTAAGCCCTTGCCAGAGCAGCAGCCTAAGCTCACTATTACCAGCAAAGCCGTTTCCGTTCAAGAAAAGGGAGCGGCCTCCAGCAACAAGTTTCCCAGCATATCCGCAGCGGCAGCCCCAGCTGTTTCAGCTCCCGCGCCGTTAATTGGCGAAACAGAGCCTGCCGTCAAGCGCTATACTCCCTCTGGCGGTTATTACGTGGAATGTTTTCTGCGCGAAGTCGTAACCAACATCCGCCGCAACCCTATGATGAGCATCGCTTCTATTTCCACGGTCATGGTCTTAGCGCTCATTCTAGGTTTATTTACAATCGTGGTTGCCAATTTAGATCGCCTAGCTAACGAATTGGCCGGGGAGATGCAGATCAAAGTTTACATGGCCAGCACATTCCCAGCCGAGGAAGCCGAAGAATGTCAAAAGCGCATTCTCAAAATTGAGCACGTTACCGGAGCCAAATTCATTCCCAAAGATGAAGCCTTCGCCAGCCTGCGCGACCGCTTGGGAGGGCGCATCAGTTTGGAGGACCTGGAACAAAATCCCCTGCCCGATGCTTACCAAGTTCCCGTCGATGATCCGCAATATTTAGAGCAGGTGGCTCAGCAGCTGCACGAGATCACTGCCGTCGATAAAGTCGATTACGGCCGGGAAGAAGCCAGCAAGCTGCTGGCCCTCAATAAAGCCGTGCGCACGGTGGGCTTTATCATCCTAATCCTGCTTTTAGCTTCGACAGTGCTAATCGTGAGCAATACCATCCGCCTCACCGTCTTTGCCCGGCGCAAAGAGATCGATATTATGCAGTTAGTTGGTGCCGCCGATTGGTTTATCCGCTGGCCTTTTATACTAGAAGGCGTCGCGCAGGGCTTTATAGGCGCGGGACTATCCGCTTTAGCCCTCGATTTAGGCTACCGCATGGTGGTGCCGCATTTCAGACATTCCATAGCTTTTATCCCCGTCATTGAGCCTAATGAGATTATGCCCTATCTCTGTCTCGGTTTAGCTTTAATGGGCTGCGCGGTTGGAGCGTTAGGAAGTCTCATATCGGTCAACCGCTATCTAAAGGCTTAATGCGTATGAAAAGAAGTCCCGCTTCCGTTTGGCCCATTTTGCTCTGCCTTAGCCTCTGCCTTAGCGTTAGCTCTCCTATTTTCGCGCAGGACCCCGGCGAAGTGCGCGAAGACCTGCGCGAAAAGAAGGGAGAGCTGCGCTACCAGCAAAGCCGCTTAGACACGCTCAACGAGCGCGAACGCGATTTATCAAGACAGCTCAGCGATTCCCAATACGACCTTCAGGAAAGCCGCACCGCGTTAAACAACACCGTGGCCCGTTTGGAAAGTGCCCAGGCCCGCTATGAAGATATTCAGACCCGGCTCAGCGTGGCCACCAAAAAATACCGCAGCAGCCAAGCCCTGCTGGGGCAGCGCCTGCGCGATATTTACATGCAGGGCGATATGGGCTATCTGTTGGTCCTTCTGGGATCGCAGAGCTTTACAGATTTTCTGGATTATGCTCACTACATCGCTATTATCGTTAACCGCGACTACGAACTGCTAGATGAAGTGCGCCAGCTGAGAGCCGAGCTGCACAGCCAGGCCCAAGCCGCCCAGGAAGCGCTGATCGAGATGCGCCAGCTGCGCGACGATCAGGAAGCCCGCGTCAGCCGTCTGAGCAAAATTGAGCAGCGCCGCGCCGCTCTGCTCAGCGACGTGCAGAGCCAGCGCGCAAAAGTGGCTCAATACGTGACAGAACTGGAAGGCAGCACTCAAGAGTTAGAAAACAAGCTGCACAGAACGCTGGTCAAACGCCAGTCGCACGCCCGGCCGCATATCCCTCAAAAGAAGCGCACCTGGGGAACTGGCCGTTTTATAACCCCGGCAGAAGGTCCCATAACTTCTCCCTACGGGTACCGCGTGCACCCCATATTTGGGACTCTGCGCTTTCACTCGGGAATCGATATTGGAGCTTATTACGGTTCCAGCATTTTAGCCGCTGACAGCGGCATAGTAATCGAAGCCGGCTGGATAGGCGGTTACGGCAATACAGTCATGATCGATCACGGCGGAGGCTACAGCACGCTCTACGGCCACTGTTCCCAGCTTTACGTGCGCAACGGGCAAATGGTCCGTCAGGGAGAGCCTATCGCCGCTGTGGGCAGTACCGGCAATTCTACAGGGCCGCACCTGCATTTTGAGGTGCGCATCAACGGCGATCCCGTCGATCCCTTAGGGTTTATTTAGCCTTAACTAAATAACATTGCTCAAATCATCACTATAGGTTTATAATGCAAAGGTATCGGGGACCTAAGCATTCCCCGTGCAGTGAGGAGACAACCATGCAAAACAATTCCGTCAAGGCTTGGCTGGGCCAAGCGCGCCTGCTCGTTCTGGCGCTGATAATCGGGATGTCGCTGTGGCAGAGCGTCCCTGCTCTGGCAGCCCCTTCAGCGAAAGAACTCAGCGAAAGTTACCGTTTTATCGACCAAGCTTTCAATAAGCTGCAAAAAGAAGCCTTAGAGGAAAAAACGACTCTAGAATTGGTCAACGCCAGCTTAGACGGCATGGTTCTCTATGTGGAAAGCCAGAAGTTAGACGCCAGCTTTATCAAACACGCCCCTGCCGGTTACAGCGATAAACAGGCCAAAGAATACCTGCGCAAAATGCTGGTCAAAACGGCCACCACCTATCCTAAGCTTTACGAAAAGCAGCGTCTGACCATGGAAGCGGTCAAAGGTGCCATGAATTCCATCGACGCCTATACCGCCTATCTCGATCCGGAAGCCTACAAAACCCTGCAGGATACCATGGCAGGCGGCAATTTCGGCGGCATCGGGGTCGTCGTGCGCAAAGATCAGGATACCAAACAGCTGATTATCGTCGAACCCATGCCGGATACCCCAGCCATGCGCGCTGGAATCCGCGCCAAAGACCGTATCATAAAAATCGGCGGCAAAGACGCGCAAGACCTCAGCGTCTCCGACGCTTCCAAATTAATGCGCGGCGAGCCTGGCACCTCGGTCACCCTCACCATCCAGCGCGGCGACGACAGCCATCCCTTTGACGTAACGCTAGTGCGCGAAAAGATTCACGTTTCCACAGCGACCGGAGAAGTTATCGAAGAGCAAGGCCACAAAATTGGCTATGTCAATTTATCAATTTTTGGCGAAACCACCAACCGCGAGTTAGAAGCCATTATGCGCGACTTTGACAAACAAAATGTTGAAGGCTATGTGCTCGATGTCCGCAACAACGCGGGAGGTTATGTTACAGCTGCTATCGACGTCTGCTCTAAATTCTTGCCCCCCGGCCAGCGCGTCACTTCCATCAACCCGCGCGTAGGCAAAGAAAGCGTGCGCACTTCCCGGCCTACCGGCATCCGCCGCACCAAACCTTTAGTAGTCTGCGTCAACGGCTTATCAGCTAGTGCCTCAGAGATCACTGCAGGGGCGATGAAAGACCTCAAGCGCGGCACCTTAGTAGGCGTTAAGACTTTCGGCAAAGGCAGTGTGCAGAACGTATTCCCTGTGCGTTTTCCCGGTAAAGAATCATCGGCGTTCAAGATCACTATTGCCCACTATCACACTCCCTCCGGGCATGACATCAACAAAATGGGCATCACCCCCGACGTTATCGTAGAACTCCCCGAAAAGCCGATAGAAGGCGAAAAATACGATGCCCAAAAGAAGGCAGCTATCAATGAGCTGATCAAAAAACTGGGAGATACCAAGAAAGAAACTGCTGCCCAGGCCACTGCCTCGGCCAGCAGCGATACCGTAGCAGTCAGCGGCTTAATCGAAGAGCGCGCTTATATAGACAAACAGCTGAACGGCAAGGAATACTCCATCGAAAAATGCCATATCGACCGCCGCGGCGATCAGCTTACAGAAACCGTCACCGTTAAAACCAAAGACGGCCAGATTCACCAGTATAAGTTCGATATCTCCTCAGTATTGAGCTTATAAACACAGACGATAACTGCCTGCGGGCGGCTGCTAAGGCAGCGCTTGCAGGCTCAGCTTGGGTTAGAATATGAATTCCGACAGCACCAAACAGCCAACGCCTGCCTCTGAAACCGTTTCGGCTTCTGAAAAAACGAGCAAAAAATTTTCCTGGCCTTTGTTCTGCAAGCAAATGCTAATAGCTTGCTTATTGGGAATGTTTCTCGGCCTCATACTCTCCCATCCCCTGCATTATGCTGCGGATAAAGTCGAAGAGCATCTGACAGATCGCCGCGAAAGGGAAACATACGGACGCGTCCTGCCCGAAGAAATGCGCACTATTGAGATCTCTTACCAATTACTGCGCAACAATTTCTATCGGGCCATTGACTCGCAGGACCTGCTGAACGGCGCTCTAGTGAGCATTAATATCGCCTGTGAAAACGCCCAAGATAAAAAGGCGAAAAAGACCGAGAAGCCGAGCGATAAAAAGAACGGTACTCAGACTAAATCTACTTTAAATCCCTCTCCCTCTCCCTCAGTTTCCCCTGCTTCCAGCGCGACTTCGTCTTCCAATATTTCTCCCAGTCCTTCTCCCACCCCCTCCAGATCAGCCGTGCAAACCTATCAAGAATACGCCAAGCTGACAGCTGAAGCTCTGCGCACTGCCAAGACAAAAATAATCTATCCTTTGTTAGACGCCCAAGACCTAAGCGAAGACGAACTGCTGAAACAGTTCACCCAAACCGTGCTCAAAGCGATGGATGATGGGATTATCAGCAAAGATAAAATATGCTATAGCGCTTTATGCGGCATGACTATCGCCACAGCCGATCCCTACAGCACGGCTTTAGATAAAGATGAGACCCGTGAACTCAACGAAGATTTAGGCAATGAAGATTTCTGCGGTATTGGCGTTTATATTGAAGCCGATATGCGCAGCAACAAACAGCTGACCGTTATTGAGCCTATTGACGGCAGCCCAGCCGCCCAAGCCGGCCTGCAGACCGGCGATCGCATCACCAGTATAGACGGGCGGCCTACCAAAGACATGAGTTTAGAATTGGCCGCGAAAGCTATCCGCGGGCCCGAAGGCAGCAAAGTTAAGTTAACCATTGCCCGTTCCCAAAGCCAAGAATTCACCGTAGAAATCGAACGGAAAAAAGTCGGCAAGAAGAGCGTAACCTCAAAAATGCTTCCGCAGACAGTAGGCTATGTCCGTCTGCGCTATTTTGGCCGCGATACGGGCAAAGACTGCCGCGAAGCGCTGCTGGCGCTGCTCGAAAAGAAACCCAAAGCTATCGTTCTCGATCTGCGCAATAACCCCGGCGGTTCTGTAGAGGAAGCGATAATAGTGGCCTCGCAGTTTTTGCCAAAAGACCAGCTGATAACCAGCGTAGAGACCCCGCGCACGGGACGCCATGACGTTTACAAAGCTATAGGAGAACCGATTCCCCCGCTGCCACTGGCAGTGCTGATCAACGAATATTCCGCCAGCGCTTCGGAAATTGTGGCAGGGGCTATCAAAGACCATCGCCGCGGGGTTTTAGTAGGCGAGACCACATTCGGTAAAGGCAGTGTGCAGCTGCTGCGCAAGGTAGGATGTGATATGTCCCTCAAATTCACCATCGCCCATTACCTCACCCCTAACCTCCGCGATATTCACATGAAGGGCATAGAACCCGACTTTATTTGCGAAGCTCCTTTTTCCAACCGCTTAGGAGACAGCGACGACCAACAGCTGCAGGCAGCGCTAAAACAGCTTGAGCAGCTGAAGCGCGATAAACAGTAACCACAATCATGGACACGCCAAATTCAGTAGAATATTCAGTTCAAGATTCAGCCCTGCTGGAAACGGCGGGATTGACTCACCCGGCTTTGGCGGAAAAACTGCGCGGCCTGCCCCATAAACCTGGCGTCTATCTGATGCTGGACCGCAAGCAGCGCATTATTTACGTGGGAAAATCATCCAATCTCAAGAACCGCGTCAGTTCCTATTTCCAAAGCGGTACGCAAATTTCACCGCGCATCCGCTGGATGGTCAGCTTAGTCGATAATTTTGAAACAATCGTCGTCGATTCCGAAATGGAAGCCTTGCTGCTAGAGAACAATTTAATTAAGCAGCACCGGCCTTTTTTCAATGTGCTCCTGCGGGATGACAAAAATTATCCCATGCTAGAGATGTCGCTAAGCGAGCCATTCCCCAGACTGCGCTTGGTGCGCCGGGCCCGTCATCCCCGCAATCGCTATTTCGGCCCCTACACCAGCGCCAAAGCTTTGCACCACGTGCGCAAAGTCGTGCAAAAAGCCTTTCATCTGCGCACCTGTACCCACAAGCTGGATAAACCGCTCAAAGCCCCCTGCCTAAACTATCATATACATCTCTGCGACGCTCCCTGCACAGCCAAAATCAGTCAGGAAGAATATCGCGAGCAGGTGCGCGGCGCTATTGATTTTTTAGAAGGCCGCACAGCTCACGTGATCAAACGCCTGCAGGAGGAGATGAATCGCGAAGCCGAATGCTGGAATTACGAACGCTGTGCGCAGCTGCGCGATCTCATCGCCTATTTAGAGCACATTTATTCCGAACAGAAGGTCATGCTGCCTCAGGCAGTCGATGAAGATTATATAGCCGTCGCCGGAGACAATTTCCAAAGCTGTGCTATAGTGTGGCAGATTCGCCAAGGCAAACTCTTAGGCCAGCACAGCTTTGTGCTCAATTCCCAGCTCGATAGCGGCCTGCCCGACACCTACCGCGCCTTTATTCTGCAGTTTTACGATAAAGGACAGCGCCCCCCGCAGCGCATTATAGTGGGTACTCTGCCCAGCGAATCCGAGCAGATAGCTCAGTGGCTAAGCGACAGGCGCGGCCGCTCCGTACGCCTTACGTCGGAACAGCGCGGCCTGCGCCAGCGCATCCTGCACATGGCCTTAAACAATGCCCAAGAGCATCTGCGCCAGGAACTTAACTCGCCCTCCCAGCCTCTGGTGCGCAGACAGGCCCTCAGCGATCTGCGCGAAGCCTTGGGACTCACAGGCTATCCCTGGCGCATGGAATGCTACGACATTTCTAATACGCAGGGCAAACAGCCTGTAGCCTCAATGGTGGTATTTGAGCAAGGCCTTCCCCGCCGCGCTCATTATAGGCATTTTCGCATCCAAGGCCTGGATACGCCCAACGATTTTGCTATGATGAAGCAGACTTTGCAGCGCAGATTTGCGCATCTTTTTCCCGATGCCAAAGAAGAAATCCAGCCGCTGGGCACAGGCAAGCGCTGGCAGCGGCTGCGCGGCAAAGCCGCTGTCAGCAGCGAAAGCCTGGAGACCATCCCCGATCTGCTCATCATCGACGGCGGTAAGGGGCAATTGGGCGTAGCTGTTGAAGTTTTGGAGCAGTACGGCTTATTAGGTACGGTCGCCGTGGCTGGATTGGCCAAACAAAACGAAGAACTGTATCTGCCCGGTCAGTCTTTCCCGGTAACTCTGGACACCAATTCCCCAGCTTATCTTCTGGTCACGCATATTCGGGACGAAGCGCACCGTTTCGCGATCACTTTTCACCGCCAGCTGCGGCAAAAGACCATACGCTCTTCAGCCTTAAACGAGATCAAAGGGCTGAGCGAAACTAAAAAGATCGATCTGCTCAATGCTTTTCAAAGCCTTAAGAAACTTCAGGAAGCTTCGGTAGAAGAGCTGCGGCGCGTTCCTGGGATTGGCGCTATCCTGGCCCAACGTATATATTCATTATTGCATCATGATTAGTTATTCAAGGGTACACTCATAACCATGACAAAACAGATACCGATCTCCTTAAAAGAATTATTGCTGGCGGCTATTTTATGTATAATTAGTATTGTAATCATTTTCTATCCGGCTGTATTTCAAGGACATCTGATATACCAAATTGCCGAAGCGGGTTCCGATTCACTCGATCTCAATATTACACGGAGGTATTTGGCTGCACAATCTATACTAAAATACGGTGAGATTCCTCTATGGGAACCTAGAATAGGCTGCGGGGTTCCGCTGCTCGCCGAAAGTGAAGCTGGCATATTTCATCCGACCTTTTTGCTTTTCTTTCTAAATAATCTTACTCTAGCAAACAATCTCACCATTTTTTCTGCCATTTTAATAGCCATGCTGGGAAGCTATTACTGGTGCAGATGCTTACAGCTAGATCCCCTTCCGTCAGCAGTATCAGCTTTCGCCTATGGATTAGGCGAAACATTTCTGCTGAGAACTTCAGCCTTAAATATCATACACGTTTTATGTTGGCTTCCCCTCAGTTTGGCTCTAATCTACTTGGCAATACAAACCAGCAAGAAACGGTATTCTTTATTATTAACAATCGTTTGGACACTGCAGCTCTTAGCCAGTCACTTCAACATGGCAGCAATATGTTTGATTTGCTGCTGCATCTACACTGTTATTCTAATAGTGTATAATATGCTTCAGCACCATACTCATCCTTATAAAGTAACCGTCATCAGGCTACTCTTAGCCTTATTTTTCGCCTTTTCGCTGAGCCTAATTCAAATATTGCCGACACATGAATTTACACAGCATTCAATTCGCAGAGAGACAAAGACATATGAAGCTTATAATAAAGTATGCAACTCCTCTCTAACCTGTAATATGTTAGCAATATTTATCAATCCTTTTTATCGGTCATGCCCAAGTACATTAACGAATTCCATGACTAACGACAAAATGGGGTTATATGCACACGATACTTTTCAATATATAGGTTTACTGCCTTTTATTCTCTGCTTTAACACCTTTGCTAAAAAAAGACGCCCCATAGCAATAAGCCTATGGATTTTAGTGTTCTTTTTCTTCATCACATCCCTCGGGCCGCGTTACGGAATTTACTATTTATTATTTAATTACTGCCCTTATTTTAGTTCTTTTAATAACCCTGGACGTTTCGCCGTTCCTATGATGTGTACCATGGCTATTTTAGCTGCTATAGGAGCGCAAAACTTATATGATTTAATTAAGCTGCGTTTTAACAATCGTCTATCTAAGGTATTGTTGTCAGCTATCATAATCATTACTCTATTTGATTTAGGCTATGTCAATTCTCAAATTCAAGGTTATCTTCCCGCCAATTGGAGCCGCCGGCCTGAGTTCCTAAATGGTATCAACAATTATCAGCGCATATATTCCCCTTATAATTTTTTAGCTTGGCAAATCGATATATTGTCTATAGACAAAAAGCATTATCTGCAAACAGCAGCTTTCCATCACCGCGACCTCTTAAGTCCTGGTATGGCTCCTTTATGGGATGTTTACGCTCCCGATGATTACTTATTGTACGGGCTTGGTATTGTCGCTGATGAAGCCGCAACACGGCAAATAGCCTTATACAGTCTTATGCACCACATTATCCCTCTAGATATTATCAACGGCATAACCCTAAGTTTGCCAGTCAACAGCAATACAATACGGCAGCTCAACGATTGGCTGCGCATATTAAGCATCACTCATATAATAACTCCAATGCCATTGTCAGAGAACTATTCTAAATCTCTGTTCAAAGACATTAAACGCATTGCCTTGTCTGATTCCCCTAATAACTATGTATTTATATACACTATAGCTAACCCCATAAATAAAATTAGGCTGGTACCAAAACTTCAATCTAAGCTACCAGAAAATGCTTTAAATTTAGAAGAAATTATACAAAACGGCAGCAGCCATAACCGCGAAAGCCTTATCTCCATCTTTGACCAACGTTCTTATGAACCTGATTTTTCCTCTCCGGCCAATATAGGAAAAACTGATATAGTTCTTTGCACAAACAACAAGATTAAAGTCAGCACATCTTGTGATATAAACGCACATTTAGTTATAAGCAATACCTACGACCCAAATTGGCAGGCATCTATAGACGGCCACCCCACTAAAATTAGGCTTACAAACCTCTTTATGCAAAGCATAGATATACCGTCAGGCCGCCATACTGTTGAACTGCAATACATTTCGCCGGCATTTCAGCTGGGTTTGCGAATCAGCATGATTGCCCTTGTGCTTTTTTCTCTTTATGCTTTTGTGCCAAACTGCCGAATTAAGTATTCACGTTTATTACGCAGGAAAACGCGTGCTGAACTCTAACTAGAGGCCGAATCTAATCTTATTTTAGCATTTAATTTTTAGGAATAACAATATGTTTATTACTCCCAAACTATGCCGCAGCCTCACCCAAGAGACCTATCGTTTCAGAGGGGCGCGCAATATCCTCATCATAGGATCGCATCCTATGATAACCAGCCGTCTGCTCAAACATCTGCGCGATGAAGACACCCTGCTCATCTGCGAGCCGCACAATGATGCGTTCCTTAAAATGCGGCGCAAACTCGCCAAAAGACGCTTAAAAAAGAAAAAATGCCGCGTTAAGCTTTACAACATGCACCCCTGGGAACTGGAGCAAAAGCCTAGATTTAATTCCATTATTTTAACCCAGGACCTCTCCCCCCTGAGCGATGACGCCATAGTGCACATTATGGAATCCTGTCAGGCCCTGCTTCTGCCCGGCGGCTGTCTGAGCTGCTGCGAACGGGCTTTTGCCCGGCGCATTCGACGCTTCAGCCTAGCTAACGGCAAATTCATCCGCAGCCAGAAAAACATAGACGCTTTAGACCACTACGTGGATTCATTCCAGAATTATAAAGAGACCGTCTGGAATGCGGTTTTTCCCATTTGGGTACACAACCTGCAGTTCACCCCTCAGCGCAGCTCTATGGCTAAAGACCTGCAGCCTTCAGAAGAGCGCTATTCTTTCTATATAAGCAAATTAAAGGTCTCCAAAGACGTACTCAAATTCATACCCTGGCTAGCCGCTTCTTCCGCGCTATTGAAAAAGCTCAAAGCTTCGTTCTGGTATTTGCCCCTGATTATTATGAGCTTTATTATCGCCTTTTTCCGCGATCCTAAACGCTCAATTCAAGCCCAGCCAGACGAAGTTCTTTCGGCCTGCGACGGCGAAGTCATGGATGTTTCCACCGTTAGTGAGCCCTGTATGGGGCCTACCCCCTGGCTGCGCATTTCCGCTTTCCTCTCCATAACCAATGTTCACATCAACCGTTCTCCCGTAGCCGGAAAAGTTCTGGAGCAGTTCGAAGTCGAAGGGCGCCACGTCGTAGCCAACAAGTACCGCGCCGTGCATAACCATTCTTGTTACACCGTTATAGAAACGGATTACGGCCAAGTTGTGGTCGCCCAAAGAGTCGGTTTGCTGGCCCGCCGTATCTTCAACTGGGTGGGCCGTGGCGAATTAGTGGCCCAAGGCGAACGTTACGGTTTGATCCGCTTAGGTTCCCGCACCGATATTTATCTGCCCATGGAACGCTATTCCATTCTGGTAAAACCAGGGGACAAACTCGTAGCTGGACGCACGGTTGTCGCTAAACGCCTATATACTCCAGAGCAGTTAGCAGAAAATGCTCAGCAGCGCCAGGCCGAGATCAATGCCCTCTTGGAAACCGCTCCTCTCACAGCTGAGAGCGAAGACGGCGATCCCCACCACATGGTTATGCGAGAAACTGAAGAAGACTAGAAGATTAGGAGAATAGTTAGATTATGTCACTAGATGCCGCCGCGTGCTGCAGCGCTTTTAATTTGACTTTCCCGCAGCTCTGCGAAGTGCGCGATGCTCTGTGTGAACGCATCCAAGAGGGACTCAGCTGTGAAGGCGCTGAGATACAGGCATTGCCGGCCTATTTACCCCTGCCCCAAAAAAAGCTAAACGGCACAGCGCTGGTAATCGACATAGGCGGGACCAATATGCGCGCTGCTCTAGTTGAGTTACGCGACGGAACCCCTCGCATAAAGACAGGCCCTGTGCAGGGACAAGTTGCAACAGGCCGTGATTTTCCCGTCAGCGCTCAGGAATTCTTCCGTTCTCAGGCCGAGCTGGCGGCACAGCTGTCTCCGCCTGCAGGAATACCTGTAGGTTACTGTTTCTCTTATCCGGCCCATATTACTCCAGACGTAGATGCTAAACTCTTAGCCTGGACTAAAGGCATTAATATCCCAGATGTGGTGGGCACATCTGTGGGGGCCGGTTTGCGGCGGGCTTTAAAGGAACAGGGCATACAGCCAGGCCGTTTAATCGTGCTCAACGATACTGTAGCTACTCTTTTAGCCGGCACTGGAGCTTTTGCCGGCGACTATGACCGCTTTATCGGCCTCATTGCCGGCACGGGCATCAATATGGCTGGATTTCTGCCTTCCGCGCTCATCGGCAAACTGAACAAACAGGTATATCAAGCCCCAGAAATCGCCATTAACTTGGAGTCCGGTAATTTTAAGCCGCCTTTTGCGACCAAATGGGACGATATGCTAGACCAAGCCTCGGACAACCCCGGCAGACAGCGTTTCGAAAAAGCCTGTTCCGGCTATTACGTACCTTTCCTATATCAGACTGCCGCCCGCGATATCGGCCTGGACATCGGCAATTTTAATCCCATACAGGGAACCGGGCCTTTAGTGACATTGGCCTTGGAAGACCATGATGAATTGGCCCTGGCTTTGCTCAAGCGTTCCGGACGGCTAATTGCAGCGACAATTGCAGGTTTCATGAAAGCTATGGGAGCGGGCAATTTTGCAGTAGTCGCCGAAGGAAGCCGCTATTGGAAAGACCCCACACAGGCCCCGCTGGTTCACGAACTGCTGAGCCAGCTCATCCAGCCGGATCAAAAATTCACTATCAGCGCTGTAGAAAATGCCAACTTCATAGGATCGGCCTGCGCCGTCCTCGGTTTAGAGTAAGCTCCATTTTCCCAGTGCGCCGTATTAAGTTTGCTACACTTCCAGCTTAACGCCTCATTTATGGGGCGTGCCGGACAGCGGTTACCGTTTTCTCGGATGCTGCGCCTTCCATAGCGCAGCACCAAGGGGGAATGGACGACTAGCTGCGATCTTCCTACATTAATATAGAGAGGAAATCGCCTATGAATCGTCAGCAGCGTCGCCTATCTGAAGGCGCTCTTTACAATGATATGTACCAGTTCACTATGGCCCAGCTCTATTTTAGAGCCGGCCTGCACGAACTGCCCTCGCACTTCGACCACTTCTTTCGGAAATATCCCAACTACGGAGAGCATCAGGCCGGTTACTGCATTAACGCTGGCATCGGCTGGCTGATGGACTGGATGAAAGATTTCCGCTTTGAAGACGAAGATATAGCCTGTCTGCGCAGTGAGCTCGGCCCTGACGGCAAACAGGTATTCGGAGAAGATTTTTTAGCTTGGCTGCAGCGCGAAGGCAACTTTGAAAGTTTAACGGTACAGTCCATGGGTGAAGGACGCGTCGTCCATCCCAACACCCCCATAACCAGCGTCGTAGGCCCTCTGGCTATGGCCCAAATATTAGAGACCCCCCTGCTCAATGCCCTAAATTTTCAAACCTTAATCGCTACCAAAGCCGCCCGCGTGCGCCATAGCGTCAAGAGCAGCTTGCTCATGGAATTCGGCATGCGCCGCGCTCATGGCCTGGGAGCCAATCAAGGCTGCCGCGCCGCTTTAATCGGGGGATGCGATTTTACTTCTAATGTTGGCCTATCCTACGCCATGGGTTTGTCTCCCAAAGGCACTCACTCCCATGCTATGGTACAGACCTATTTAGCCCTGGGCAAAAGCGAAGAAGAAGCTTTCCAAGCTTATGCCGACATGTACCCCACCAACTGCCTTTTGTTAGTAGATACCATCGACACTCTAGGAAGCGGCATACCCAACGCAATTAAAGTGTTTGAAAGACTGCGGCAGCGCGGCTATAAACCGGTGGGCATCCGCATGGACTCCGGCGATTTGGCCTATTTAGCTATTCAGGCTGCCCGCATGTTAGACGAAGCTGGGTTCCCAGATACCTGCATAACGCTATCCAACGATCTCGACGAATTGACGATTTGGCAAATTCACGCGCAGATTATGGAAGAAGCTGCCCGCAGCGGTGTAAATCCCGAGAATCTGATCCGGCGTCTGACCTACGGAGTAGGCACTCGCTTAATCACTTCCAGCGGCCAGTCTTCGTTAGGCGGAGTCTATAAGCTGGTGGCTGTCAAGCCGCAGCAGGAATGGGTTCCAGCCATTAAACTCTCCAACTCGATAGCCAAAGTTCCCAATCCTGGGCATAAATTAGCTTGGAGAATTTATGACAAGCGCGAACGCGCCACCGCCGATTTAATAGGTTTAGCCGACGAAAAACTGGACGAGCCCTGTCTCATTCTGCACCATCCCACGGAAAAAGGCCTATGCCGCCGCATTCCTCAGAGCAACATCAGCCGTATTGAACCTCTGCTAAAAACCGTATGGGATCAGGGCACAATTAAGTACAGCCCCAGTTTAGAAGAGATCCGCGCCCAGCGCGTATCCGATCTTGAAGCTCTGGACACCGGCGTTCTGCGCCTGCGCAACCCCCATATTTATCACGTGTCTTTGACCACCAAACTGCTTAAGCTAAAGCAAGAGCTCATCGCCAAATTTACCGGCGAACGCCAAGAGCAGTAGCTTAGAGCACTTTAGTATTATTCAGAGCTTCCCTAGTTTTGGCGCACATGTTTGCGCCTGCGTCGGCTTCTGCGGCAGGAACATGCGGATCGTTTCGGTCTCATACTCACTCCCGCAGAAGCGGCAATACACAAAAAAGGTGGTATATATGTTCCGCAAACATCTGATCTGCGCATCACTGCTAATTTCCGGGCTGTTCCTGCCGGTTCAGCATCCTCTCTGCGCCCAGCCCTCAGGTGCCTCCCCTGCTGCGCCCTCGCTCATGGCTAGCGCGTCTGCAGAACGCTGCCCCATCGTCGTCGATTTCAGCAATTTCTACCGCGATACTTACAAACAGACAGAAAAAGATTATATAAGATTTAATCCCAACGAGACCCGGCCTTCCGCCGATTCCCTGGAAGCTTGGACTAAAGAGGCCATGCCCACCGCGCTTAGCTACTCCCGCGATGGCGGCCCCTGGTCCCAGGATATTTACTCAGCCAAGCAGCAGTTTATTATCCCCGATCAGCCTGCAGGCCAGCACGGCTACAGCCTGCGCCTGACTTTCATGTCTGGAAAAGGGCCTTCTTATGCCTATACTTATTTTAAACCCATCCTGGGAGCAGACAAAAAAACGGTCTTAGCCTTAGACGGACAGGCAGTCAAAGGCATGAAGCGCAGCAAAGAGATTACCGTTCAGCTTTCCCAAAAGCTCATGCAAGGCAATCCCCATTTGCTTTCCGGCCAAACCGTAGCCGTATATGAAGAAAAAGAATATCCCGTGAATACCCAGGGCTCATTCCGCCTAACCGTTCCCTTTGAGCCGCCGCAGACCCTGGAGATTCACTACAAATCTCCGCAGAATTATACGCTTAATATTTACAAGCGCGATTTTGCTGTCACTCCACAGAGCAGCAGCACAGTCGTCGTGGATATGATGGATGTAGCCGACTGATGAGACGGTAGCTTAGGGGATAGAAACCAGCATGGAGATGACCACCGATAGGCTCATTCTGCGGCATTGGCAAGAATCCGACGCCGCAGATTTATTCAAATATGCCCAAGACCCGCGAATCGGGTATATGGCGGGATTTCCCGCGCACACTTGCGTAGAGGAAAGTTTGGATATTATACGCAGAATTCTGTCAAACCCCGGTCTCTACGCAGTTTGTCTGAAAACAGACAAGCTGCCTATAGGCTGTATAGGCATGCACCCCACTAAGCAAAAGCTCTGCAAGATAGGGAAAGAAATTGAGATAGCTTTTTGGCTGGGAGTCCCGTTTTGGGGGCAGGCCATCATCCCAGAAGCTATACGCCGTTTCCAAAAGCACATCTTTGAAGATTTGGGATTTGAGGCTATATGGTGCTCCTACTGCGAGGGCAACGAGAATTCCAAAAGATGTATGGAAAAGTGCGGTTTCGTATACCATCACACCGAAGAGAATACGCCATACATTTTTTTGCACGAAAACCGCACAGAGCATTTTACCAGACTGACAAAAGATGAGTGGCTAAAGCTTTAATATCATTGAGTTAGCGATCAGCTAACTTGCGAACTATCTGACTCCCCCTAAAAAACGGTTAAATAAGCGGTTATTTAACTTCTTTCATTTTGCCGTCTTTGCCAACTTTGTAGCGTTTCTCTCCCCAAACCACTTTAGAGCTAAAAAACGACAGCAGCCACAAAACTGCATAGAAAATATCTTTTATCCCGGCCAAAAATCCATATCTGGCCAGACGCTCTCCGCCCAAGCGCTTCCATACCGAGATACACCAGCAAGCGCGAATCAGCATCCAGCCCAATAATATCGCCCAAGACCACCAGGCAAATTGCGAAGCCGGCAGGAGCAGCAATGCCCAAAACATCCCTTGCGTTACGATATAGGCAAAAAATCCCCCCGGACGGCTGACGCGATAGGTGCGCATCCAGCGCAGCTGATGGCGGAAATACTCCGCAAACGTAGCGCCTTCAGCGACATCCTCAATTACCGTATCGGCCAGCACGATTTTGTAGCCGCGCTGATATATCTGATGGCCAAGCTGATAATCGTCGGCTAAATAGTCTTTGAACGCCGCAAAACCGCCTAATTCTTCGACAATCTGACGCCGCATGGCCATTACAGCTCCCAAGCCAAACGTTATGCCCTCAACCTGCCGGGCCACCAAAACTGACGCGGAAAAATCGGCGACGTTGATGCCCTCCCAAATATCCCCCCAACTTTTCGCACGGCGCACTATATATAGGCAAGTGACCATGCCCACTTTGTCATCGGCAAAAGGCTGAATAACCCGCCGCAGCAAATCGGGAGACGCATACATATCAGCATCAGAGAGCACGATGTAATCACCCTCGATTCTCTCCGCAGCACGCGCCACCGCCGCTATTTTACGGTTAGCCCCTTCCAGGCTTTCCTGGGACCAGACAACAGGAACAGATGTGCCTAATCCGATATGCTCTGGATTGATGCCCTCGACCGGACCTGACGAAGCGAGAACTATCCGCTGTTTTCCCGGATAATCCTGACAAACAAAAGACCGCAACTGAGCGGCCAAGGAATCGCTGGCTTTATGAATGGGCTTAAGCTGCGTTACGCTCGGCCACAGCGAATTATAGCATTCCTGCACGGCTTGGCTCGTTTCCGCGATGTCCTCGCCACTGCTGCCCACCTTAGCGCACCCTTTTTGAAAGCGCCAAACTGTAATCCAGCCTAGGGCCAGGTAGGCGCATGCGGCAGCCACCATAAGTACCAGAGCTGCGCACAGATACGTCAAATCAGAGACTCCCTGAGCCTGTCAGATCATTAAGCAAATACTGCAAATACAATCTCAGACTATCGCTAGCTTTTTGGGCATTGAGAAACAGACGCAACAAGCCCGGTATCGCTGCGGGCTGACGCAGCGCTTCTTTAACGATAGCCATATAGTCTGAGCCGCCAGCACTGTTTTTAAAGCGGTTCAAATCTATAGGCATGGCGAAATCTACATCGTCGGAGACAGACCTGACCGCGAGCCAGGGAATATCCGCGGCATTCATTATTTCCGCTATGGCAGCGCCTTCCATATCTACTGATGCGGCCCCACTTTCCTTTCCCAGCAGCTTTTTATCTTTGGAGTTATTAACTATCCTATTGGTGGTTAAGGTAATCTCTTCCCAGCAGCTGCGCATATTGCTGGTAAAACGCTTTTGATCGATCTGCATATTTTTATAAGAAAAACCTGCATGCTTAGCTACTTCTAAGGCGTTTTTCGGCGGTTCCCAAGAACGCACTTTTTCTAAAGTAGTCTCGCCTCTCCCCTGGGCTTCCAAAATATCGCTTTGTCGGTAAATGCGGCGCGAAACTACTATATCGCCCACTTTTACACCTTTTTGCAGAGCGCCGCAAAAACCCGCAGACAGCAAAAAACGAGGCTGAAAATGGCGAATCATCAGCCGGCAGGCTGCACGGGCTTTGTCTTCACCCTGCCCGCTAACCATAACTGCGACAGGCTGAGAATACCAGTAAGCTACACCGCAGCGGATTCCCGAAACTATATCTGTAGTCCAATCGCTGAGCAAGGCCTTGAAAATTTTTTCTTCTTCATGTTCAGCGACAATCACACCTATGTGCTTAACTTTTTTGTCATCCATTGAGCCTCACCTCAACTCTTCTCAAGACAGCTATGCTTATGGACCTGCGCTAGCTTGGGAGTGATAGGAGCATAACCGTTGTCCATGAACCACTGCACCGCCCGCTTCAGAGCTTCCTGAGCCGAGCCGGGCTGATAGCCCAGTTCTTCCCGTGCCCGCGTCCAATCAAAAAACATGTACTTACGAGCCATTTTTACCCCTTCTAAGGGAATGTGCGGCGCACAGCGCAGGATTTTCTCGCACAGGAATGTATCGGCTCCGGCGGCGGCATAGGCGACCCAGAGAGGCATCTGCCAATTGACCCGAGGCAGCCCGCTGATTTCTGCCAGACTGTCCAAAATTTGCTTAAGGGTCATATCTTCGCCGCCCAAGATGTAGCGCCGCCCAATTTGGCCGCGTTCTGCGGCTAAAATATGTCCTTTAGCTACATCGCGCACATCGACAAGATTGAGCCCTGTCTGCACATAAGCCGGCATTTTGCCGTTGAGAAAATCGGTAATTATTTTTCCCGTCGCCGTCGGCTTGCTGTCAAAATCGCCAATGGGAGTGGACGGGTTGACAACGACAGCGGGAATGCCAGCCTGAGCCGCTTCCATAGCCACTTTTTCCGCCAAAAATTTTGAGCGTTTATAATGGCCAACCATATCGTTTAGACTTACCGGCGTCTCTTCGTTGCCGGGCTGACGAGGACCGGGAATTCCCACAGCTGCCACAGACGAAGTTACCACCACTCGCTGCGTTCCCGCCTGCCTGCAGGCTTCAAGCAGGCTGCGCGTTCCCTGCACATTGGAATCGTATATCTCTTGGGGATTTGCAGCCCAAAGACGATAATCGGCTGCGCAGTGAAATACCCACTGACACCCTTTAACAGCTTCTAGCAACGTTTCGGAAGAGCGCAAATCTCCCTCAATATATTCCACAGAACAGCCACATAAATTGCGGCGATCCGTGGAAGAACGCACTAAAACGCAAACTTCATCTCCGCGTTCCGCCAATTGTTTAACTAAATGGGAACCTACAAATCCAGCTCCACCGGTAACTAAAATTCTCAAAACAGCCTCTAAGTAATTTTAATGAAACGGCATTACCTTTTGCAAAAATTTAAATTTTTATCTTCATGACCTTTTAAGCGAATCCTTTATATTCTACATTTTCTTTAGGCTATTTCTCAATAACTGAGCAGGAACCGAAGCAGTGCAAACGAAGCGCGTATTATGTTGAGCTTATCGAATTTATTGCAAACAGCCATTTCCAATAACGCTTCCGATTTACACTTAGCCGTAGGTATTCCCCCTAGTTTACGCATACATGGTTCTATTGTATTTCTAGACACACCACCCCTTAACAACGAAGAAATTGAAGCAATAATTAAAAGCATAACCACACCTAGCCAGTGGAAAAAGCTACAGGAACAGCGCGAGTTAGAATACTCATATACCCACGCTTCGTTAGGCCGCTTTCGCGCCGCTATTTTTTATGAGCGCCGCAATTTAAGCGCCGCTTTTCGTTTGGTGCCCATGCAGGTACGCTCTGTTTATGAGCTCCACCTTCCCCGCGTCGTTTTGGACATAGCACGCCTTACCCATGGTTTAGTGTTAATTGCTGGTGCCACAGGCCAAGGCAAAACCACTACCATGAATTCCATAATTGACCTGATTAATACCGAACGCCGCGTACGCATAGTCACCGTAGAAGACCCTATTGAATTCGTGCACGAGCATCGCCGCAGTATCATTTTGCAGCGCGAAGTAGATGACGACACACATTCTTTCAATAAAGCGCTAGTCGCCTCGCTTCGGCAGGACCCCAATATCATCTGCGTTGGTGAAATGCGCGACTTAGAAACCATCAGCACTGCGCTCACCGCCGCCGAAACAGGCCACTTGGTGTTCAGTACCCTGCACACGCAGAGCAGTGCCCAAACCGTAAACCGCATCATTGACGTATTTCCCGCCTCACAGCAAAATCAAATACGGCTCCAGTTAGCCAACACACTGCAGGCAGTTATCTGTCAGCATCTGCTGCCTAACGCCACCGGAGATGGGCGCGTCTTAGCTTTTGAAATTTTGCTGGTCACCCCGGCAGTGCGTCACTTAATCAGAGAAGGACGCATTGAGCAGATACCCAACGTCATGTTAACCAGCCGCAACGAAGGTATGATGCCCTTGGATTATTGTTTAAGAGCTCTTTATGAATCTGGGCAGATAAGCTATGACACAGCAATGAGCAGCGCTCTGTTCCCCGCATCGTTTGAGGGCATACGCAACGCGGGAATAGATCTGTCTCTGCTGTAGGAAACCGCAATATCATTATTCCAATAAGCTATACAAGCACGCCATACGATAGCTAGCCATAGGTTTCAGGTTTGCGCCGCCAAGCGCGATCAGTGAGCGATTAAACTATACAGCTTATAAGCTCTGCATATTAAATATTAAGCAGCCCCAGCGTCATTGCACAATTACCGCACGGCGTTGGGGCTGTTTAATTGCAAACTCCCCCAGCAGTCTTGCCCCCTCTGTCGCAGCCGCAACTTCTCCCCCTCCCATCCTTTAGGGGGAGTCAGATAGTTTCACAGGTTAGATAGATAATTAACAATTAAACAATATTCACATCCAGCAATATAAAATGAATATTCTACACAGGAGCATTCCTGGCTAATGCTGAGCATATTAAATTTAATTCAATATTAAATAATACAAACAGTTCTTCATTTTTTATCATTTATCATTGTATAAGCAAATGTTGACAAAATGGACGATAAGAATATAATTCACCTCGTTGGGAAATAACGGCATCAAGTTGTGAATATACAATAGACATTCACCCCGATTTATTGCATATATCATAGATTTTAGATACCGTTTTTACGACGAGGAGTTCAGATAATGTCCGTTACTAAGAAGTTCACCAAAGGCAGCAAAAAAGAGCCAGGCAGTGAAAAATGCCGCGTGACCTTTCGCCTGTCTAAGGAGTTGGCGAGCAACCACCAAGCCCAAAAGGCTAGATTAGCGGGCACTTTTAATGACTGGGATAAAGAGCATGATAACAAATACGCTATGAAAGTCCTCAAAGACGGTTCATTTAGCGTCACTATCACTTTACCCGCACACCAGGATTACCTGTTCAAATATGTCATCGAAAATACCAACGGAGAAATATGGGTAGTCGATGACGATGAAAGCGTAGAAAAACGTTTTACAGATTTTGAGAATTCGTATCTTTCTACAGCTATAGAATAAATTTATCCTGCGGATTCGAGCTCCGCAGAATACAACGAGAGCGCAAGGGTACACAGCACGCACTTAAGCGTTCTTAATGCCAAATGGCATAAAACACAACAAAAGTCGTTCAACACCACACTCCATGAAAAGGCAGCCGCCGCCCTTACTGTTAAGAGCGGCGGCTGTCTTTTAAGATTTAGGAAGCGCTTTCTATCAAGAAAGAGTTGCCAGCTCATCCTGTAAGTTTTTGATCTGCTCTTCAACCGCCTCCAACTCTTTGCGCGGCAAACCGCCAGCGTCGTACAGCTTGCGATATTCTCCGAGCTTGGCCTGCAAAACTTTTAATTCTCGCTTTATCTGCACCTTTCGCTCCACAGAATGATCTGTTCTGTCTTTCTTATAATCTTGAACGGTTTGGGCTAGCTTTTTGTCATGAGCCACTTCCTGATTGACCAGCCTACTAACTTCATTCCAAGAAATTCCCGCTTTAACCGCCTCGGCTTTAGCACTATCCAAGCGTTTTTTGGCTTTACTCAGCTGATTATTAACAGAAGATATCTGATCGGGAACTTCTTTCTGCACCGCTTTCGCTTTAAGCAAATTAGTGCGCACTGCCGCCAAATCACGGCGCACTTTTTCCACTTCTACGCGGGCCACTAGGCCGTCAGCCAGGAATTTTTCCATTTGTACTTCCTGTCGGTGCAAAGTTGCATAGCGCTCTTCCAAACGATCACGGCTGATATTGGCGGCTTTCTGCTCGCGCTGGCGCATTTCCAGTTCGATCTCTAATGTATCTACCGCATTTTGAGCGACCAGCCAGCCAACCATCAGCGATTCTCTACTATTCACGGGAATGGCAGAAAGACGCTGTGCCCCCCCAGGGGCCTGCTGGCCGGATTCGCCAAAGGGCACGTAATTGCCATTCGCATCGCGCATCTTTACATCGACGTGATCTAATGACACCGTACCCACGACAGCCCCTGTATCCAGGACATCTCCTACGCGCACCGATGGCACGATATGCCCATAGGTAACCTCTGTGCCATTGCTTGATGCCACCGTGACTCCCCACTGATTGGTGTACCAGGGAGCAATAGACACCACCTTACCAGGCCAGCCCACCCGCACCGCTGCACCGGCTGGCATAGCGATATCATAGCCTAAATGAAGGCCAGCATGGCGGCGGTATATCGACACAGAACGCGGATCGTAAAATGTACTGCTCACCCAAGCTTCTGGGAAAGCAATGCGCTGCAGATCCACCAGCTGGTTTAATGTAGATACAGGTGCCATTGAAGACACAGGCAAAGGCGATGGTACAGCTTTCGGCGTACCGTATTTTTCTTTCAGAGCCTGAACGACCTGAGGTACCTGCGTCGATGACGGCGTTTTGCGATCGGCCTGAGCAAACTGAGCCGCTCCAGCCACCCAAACTGCAGTCATCCCTGTAATTGCAAGTATTTTTTTAAACATAATTGTTTAATTTATTGTGTAATCAATGCTTTGCCAAGCTGAAATACTTTGGCTTTGTCGAGAGGGAACTGTGTTTCGCGCTGGGCCTGCTTAACTTTAGGATCAAAAATATCCCAATTGAATCGGCTGTAATCTTTCACCTGCAGTGTATTCCCGCAGACAAATACTTCAGTTGGGCCTATAGCACTGTCCAACGTAGTCTTATAGCGAACAATTGTCTGGGCGTAACCGTATTTAGCGTAATCTTCCTGAGGCATATTGCTGGTCATGATGAAGAGTACGGGAATTTTAGCCGCCGGATAAAAAGCGGGATTTTTGCAATAAGTAAGGCCTTGAAAAATCAGCCTCTCATAAAAAGCGCGGCAGGCTGCGCTGACATCGCCTAAATAATTAGGAGTGCCGATAATCAATGCATCAGCCTGACGGATAGAATCGAGCACTGGGGTCAGTCCGTCTTTGCACACGCATTTACCCTGATTTTTAGGCAATTTACAGCCAAAACAGGATATGCAGCCGGAGAATTTATCCAGACGGTACAGATTGAACTTTTCCACGGCAGCCCCAGCTTCTTCCGCGCCTTTAGCAGCTTCCTGAACTAAAATATCGGTATTCCAATTTAATCTGGGACTAGCGTTAATCGCCACCACTTTTTTTAGCTTATTCTCCACTACCATAGACCTCCAATAGACCTGCAAGATCGAGAGATATTCTTTTTTCGTAACCGTCAAATATGCTTGTTGCTACGTTTTGCAACACGTTATTGTTTGCGTTATAGCTAATTGAATGGTTAAGTTAAAATCCAATTCCCCAACAGTCTTGGGCACCCCCCTCTGTCGCATTCGCGACTTCTCCCCCTCCCATCCTTTAGGGGGAGTCAGATAGTTTCGCAGGTTAGCTGAGCCTTAACTAAATGATATTACCTTTAGGGGCAATGTCATTTAGTTAAGGCTCAATGACATTGGGAATGTTGACTCATATACAACTATCGCCACGTTTATGCCCGGGTACAAGCTAGCCTATAACATAAGCTAAACCTCGATTCCCCAACAGTCTTGGGCACCCCCTCTGTCGCATTCGCGACTTCTCCCCCTCCCATCCTTTAGGGGGAGTCAGACAGTTTCGCAGGTTAGCTGATCGCTAACTAAATGATATTACCTTTAGGGGGGAGTCATAATGTACCAATGTTAAAGCATATTTATCAGTTAATAGTAAGCGCCAAAACTACGTTTGACGCTTACCTTTTTCCCTGGAATGTTTACAACTTCCTTTATAGAATTAGCAATGCCGTTAACTTAAGGATCAACGGCATTGCTAATGTTAACTTATATAATACAACTATCGCCACGTATATACAAGAGTGTTAAATAGTTAACTAGCAGCCGCTCACTGCAAAATATAATCAACTACTTCAGCACCTGGCTTGCTTACGTCAGCTACGCTGCTAAATTATTGATATTGCCACACAGGAGGCAGCCATGATCATCGACATCTCCCAAGAAATCTTCAGCAGCCAAATCTATCCCGGTGATCCCGCCCCACAAAAGCAAAAACTCAGCGACATCTCTCAAGGCGATGCCTACAATCTAAGCGCTTTCTCCATGTGTTCCCACAACGGCACTCATATCGACGCCCCCAGCCACTTCCTCCCCCAGGGTGCCACCATCGACCAGCTGAGCCCGGATATATTTGTAGGTCCAGCTTATGTCGCAACTTACGAGGGAGAGATAGGCGCAGGTGAAGCACAGGGTATTCTAGAACAGGCTGCCCAAGCGGGACGCAGATGTGCTGAACGGCTGCTGCTGCGCGGCCGATCCTTGGTTACCGCCGAAGCCGCCCGAATCTTCGCCAATGCGAAGCTAAAACTAATCGGCTGCGAATTATTGTCGTTCGGGCCTGAAGAGACCCCTGCAGAAGTCCATATCATTTTGCTGAGCGCCGGAGTTATTTTACTGGAAGGCTTACGTCTGCAGCACGTTCAAGACGGCGCTTATCTGCTCAGCGCTATGCCGCTCAATCTGGGCGGATGCGAAGGCGCTCCCTGCCGCGCTGTTCTGCTCAGCTAATGCTGCTTCTGCCACAGATTCTGTACCACTTGCTTATCCATACAGCGCTTCACTCCGCCAAAAGCCACCACAAACTTCTCGCCCTGCACATCCTGGATAACGCCCCGACCAAAGATAGGCACCTCGACCCAGTCCCCCACCCGGGCGGGCCGCTTGGGTTCTGCAGCTGCTTTAGCTGCTGCACTATCCTGCGCACCGACAGCGGGAAGCTTTTCCACAGTCAGCACATCTGAAGTCAGCAAACGCTCAGAATTTGCAGAAAAACGCACCTTGACAAAAGAGTGCTCAACGGCTGCCACCGTTCCCAGACCGAAGAGTTTATGGCTTACTGTCGCTCCCACAGGGAACTTTTCCCGTACTTCGCGATAACGATCATTCAGCGTACGCAAAGGCTGGCTTGCCGCGCTTCGCTTATCAGACGTGCTTGGCCGCGGAGTCATAGTGCGCCTAAGGCTATCGGAAACATTCTCTGGAGACTCGGCATAGGCAGCGCGGCCCAAGCTCGTGCCCCAAGTGGACACCCACTGTCCCTCTTCAGCCGAGCGGCGCGTCACCGTCTCTTCTAAACCTTTAAGCGTGTCATAAACGCGCTTGCGCTCAGAACGTTTTTTGCCCGCAGAGCCATTCTTTTCCGCCTGAGACGAGTTATAGCCGCCACTGTGCGCCCAGCCCTCCCCGCGTCCCGAATAATATGAATTTCCGTAGCTATAAGGGCTGGCAGGCGCTCCAATGTGGCCAGTCCCCGAACGTTCATCGCTCAGGTACTTCTTAGCCAGCTGGTTAGCGCAATCGTAACAATTAGGGCTGGCATCGAACAAAAAACGAGAAACTTCATGTTCAAAAGGTATTCCCTGCTTGTCGCGTTTGCAGGAAAAAGACAAGTACAGGCGCTGTTTGGCCCGCGTCATGCCTACATAGCAAAGCCGGCGCTCTTCCTCAATGTCTTCGTTAGCGCCCGTCTGCAGAGACAAATAGCTCGGCAAAGTATTCTCCTCCAAGCCCACCAGAAAAACCACGGGAAACTCCAAACCTTTGGAGGTATGCACGGTCATCAGAGTGATGCGGTCGGGTTCAGAATCGTAATCATCCTGATCTGAATATAGGGAGACCTCGGCCATAAAAGCTTCCAAGGGCACAGCGCTTCCCTGGTAAGAGCCATCAAAACTAGCCGCCGTATTAATTAGTTCGTCAACGTTTTCCATGCGGCTGGCAAAGTCAGCTTCGCTGTCGCAGCGTTTGCGCAGCAATTCGCGATAGTTGATATGCTCGATAACATCGGTCAGCAATTTCGTTAAAGTGACGCGTTTTTGGGCCTTTTCCGCCATATCCGCCAGCCACCCGTGCATATTCCTAAGCGTTTCCACTGTAGCCTTGCGCAAGCCCAAAGTGTCTCCGTACTCTAAAGTTTCGTAGAGACTGCGCTCATTCTGCAGACTCCATTCTACCATTTTCTGACGAGTCGTAGCCCCAACGCCAGGGGTATTCTCTAAAATCCTCTGCATGGCTACAGAATCGTTAAAATTGATGAACACGCTGAAATAGACCAATAAATCTTTTACTTCAGCGCGCTCATAGAAGCGCTGACCGCCCACAACTTTATGCACCAGCCCCTGGCGGAGAAAAACTTCTTCAAAAATTCGCGACATTGCATTAGCGCGATACAGCACAGCAAAATCAGCAAAGCTATAACCTTCATTGAGCATCAGCGCTTGTATGGTGCGGGCAGCAAATTCCGCTTCGTCATAAGCCGTGCGCGCCCCATATACTATCGGTTTACAGCCGTTCTGATCGCTCCACAGCTTTTTGCCCGTACGTCCCCGGTTATGGCTGATGACATCGTTGGCTAAATCCAATATAGCCTGGGTCGAGCGATAATTCTGCTCCAGTTTAATGGTCTTGCCTTCAGCAAAATCCTCAGCAAAGCGCAAGATAATCGAAAGATCAGCACCGCGAAATTTATAAATGCTCTGATCGTCGTCGCCCACCGCGCAAATATTGCGCTTTTCCCCGGCCAGCAAGCGCAGCAGCTCATACTGCACCGCGTTCACATCCTGATACTCGTCAACCAGAATATACTTAATCCGCTCGGTGTACATAGCCAGCACTTCAGGAAAATCCCGAAACAGGCGCACTGTATAGACTAGAATATCATCAAAGTCCAGAGCTTCATTCTCCAGCAATTTTTTATTATACAGCTCATAAATATCAGCCATGTGGCGTTCCATAGGATCGCTGGAACGCGAAAGCCCTACAGGCTTGCGCCCATCATTCTTATAATGGCTGACCAGAGCCAGAGCTTTTTTGGGCGGAAATTTTTTTACATCCAAGTTCAGCTCTTTCAGCACTGAAGTCATCAGCATACGCTGGGCAGAGCCGTCGTAAATAGTAAAATTAGGAGATATCTTTAACCGTTCAGCTTCGCGGCGCAGCCAGCGCGAACAGACCGAATGAAATGTTCCCACATTGGCAAAGTGAGCGATATTGCACATGCGCCGCAGACGATCGCTAAGTTCTCTGGCCGCTTTATTGGTAAAAGTTACCCCCAAAATCTGGTAGCTTTTCGCCAGCCCCGACTGCAGGATCCAGGCAATGCGGCGGGTCAAAACCGTAGTTTTTCCGCTGCCGGCGCCGGCCAAGACCAGCACCGGGCCTTCTGTAGTAGTAATAGCCTCCCGCTGAGGCTGATTGAGGCCTTTAAGAATTTCCCGTTTAGCGGCGGCCAGTTCGGCGTCAATTTCATCTTCAGCCGCAAATTCAGCCTTATTCTCATCGCCATCCCAGGCGCTGACGAGAACGGCACGCTGTTCCTCCATCTCGCCGGCTAGCTCGCCAGCTAACGACGCGAAAGAATCTTCTCCCAAAAAATCACTCATGCCGTCCTCCCAGACTGACGTGCATTTGCCGCAGCCACTTTATAAACACCGGCAGCAAGACTGCCGAAGAAATTAAATTCGTGCCCACGCCTACCGTCATCACAAAGCCCAAATCGGCAATACCCCTGTAGCTGGCCAGCATCAGCGTGCCAAATCCCGCCATAGTAGTTAAAGCTGCCAACGCGATAGCTGGTCCTGTCGAATGGGCAAAAATGCCCGCCTCTCCTTCTTCTAAAACGCGATGCACCACGTGAATACCGAAAACTAAGCCTATACCCAAAATCATGGGCAAAGCCAAAAAATTAGCGCTGTTAAAATCGACGCCGCACGCTCCCATAATACCAACCATCCACAGCACTCCGACAACTTTGGGCATCAATGCCAGCAAAGCCAGCTTAGCATTGCGGAAATATATGAAAAGCAAAATCCAAATAGCAATCAGCGCATACATCCCCGCCTGTTCATTGGCTTCGCGCAGAACCTGAGAATCGTAATACGTCAGCACCGGCATCCCCACCACCTGAGGATCGACACTTTCCAAATCGTGCACAAAACGTTCCTGCGCGGAACGCTCCCAGACATTTTCCTTTGGAAACACACGCACCTGGATCAGGCCGTGCCGTCCCAGCTCGCGCTCGCGCAAAGCCGGAGGCATATCAGCAAAAGCCAGCTTAGGAGCAAAAGCCTGGGCCTTTAAAAAAGTCACCATAGTGCGCAAATCCGCAAAGAAACAGCGATCGAAAGCGGTTATACTGTCCCCGATAGGGCCTGGCAGCATAGATTCCAGACGAACGGTGATATCATCAATGTGCTTTTGCAGCAAACGTCCCTGAGCCGCGACTTCGGGATCGGACGAGTACAAAATTCTATTAAGGCTGTCCTCAATATCTCCAGACGAGCTGGTCATGAGCTTTTCCAGCCTCAGCAATTTTTGGATCATGCTGCCGGAATAAGGCTGCCATTCCGCAGGCAAAGGCAAAGAAGAAGCCAGCGCAGCGCAGCTTTCCAAATAAGGGCGTTTGCGCTCATAATCTTCGGGAACTATCAGGGCCGCACATTCGGTATTAGCCACTGTGGGGAGTTTTTCATAGGCGGCCATCAGCTTTTTGGCTTCTGCCGCATTCTTCACCAAGGAAATACCATACAGCAAAGAGTGGTCGCTGCTCTCCATTAGATACAGCTCGGCTTTCACCGAATCTAAATCCTGAGACTGCAGGTTCAGCAAATTATAATCGTAGCGTACCCTGCAGGCGGACATGCCGCACCATATAGTAAACAGCAAAAACAAAACCAGCAGCAGCTGTGGATGTTTAAGCCACTGCCCTTCCCAATTGCTGAGCCAAGCAAAGCTGGACAGCCCCACGCGATTGGTGTTATCTCCCCAAGTCTCGTACCAAAACAGGAATGCCGGCAAGACTAAAACATTGGCGGCATAGCACAGCAAAATACCGCCTCCGGCAATAGTTCCCAGTTCAGCTATACCGGTAAAGTCTGTAAGATTTAATACTCCAAAGGCTAAAGCCGTACTGAAAGCGCCAGTAAAATTTTCCTGTCCGGCGCGGGCCAGCGTCTCCGTCATAGCCGCCAGCGGTTCCAGCCCTTCCGAACGTTCTTCTTCATAGCGGTAAATAAAATGGATCCCGTAATCGATGCCCAAACCAATTAAGATAGTTGTGCAAGTGACCGTCAGAAGATTGAGATGACCCACCGCCACAGTAGCAAAGGCCATAGTCCAGCCCACACCAATGGCCAGCGAGTAAACGGCCATCATGGGACGGTACAGCTCGCGGAAGGCCCACATAAAAATAGCTGTTACTAAAATAACCGAGATAATAGCAGATAAAGTAGAATCCTCAGACGAGGTTTGTCCCTCGTCATAATCGAGAATGAGCTCGCCTGTCAGACGCGGAATGACGTGAACATGCTGCAGGGCAATGTCTTTCATGATCGCCTTGAGGCGCACAACAGCGCGCTCAATACAGATAGGATGCGGCACACCTTCGGAATAGGTAGGCCGCAGCAGCACCACATATATTTTACCGTCTGCCAAAGTGGAATACAGAGCGAAATCCTCTTCCTGCATCAATGCAGCCATTTGCTCAGAAGCTGCAGGATCATTGCCCATAATACTGGTCTGCCAAGGAGACTTATAGGTAAAATTGCGCCCGCGCGTGCTTATGCAGTTTTGCAGCTGTTCCAGCATGGAATTGATTACGGGAAGGATCAATTTCAGCTCCTCGTCGCTGATCTTGCCGAAAGCGCGGTTGGCCAGCAGGGGAGCGCAGTCTATAATACTGCTGCTTTGTCCCAGGGCGGCCAGCATATCGCGGTTTTCCCCTAAACCGTCAGCGATACGCTTCAATTCAGGCACATCCAAATAATGTAAAGCGTAACGGCGCAAAAAAGACGCGTCTATTTTTTCAAAAACAAAAGAAAAAATCTGGGGTTCTGCGCGCAAACGCGCTGCCAGATCATTTACATAAGCCTTATTTTCTTCGGCACTGCCGCCTTCGGCGATAACCACTATATCTTCGCCATCGGGAAACTCCTCAGTATAGCGATCTTGCTTAGCCTGAAGTTCGGGACTGCGCTTAATTAGATTGGAACGGTTGCTGTCAAATTCCAAGTAATAATACGTATATGCACAGCACAGCGCTGCTGTAAGCGTGCACAGCAGAACAACCGCCAAAGGCGCACGCCAGCACATTTTAGCTATTCCGGCAAAGATGCGGGTTCCCCAAGACCAGCGGGCGGGGTCGCTGAGCGCCAGTTTCTCATTGCTCTTAGATAGAGGTTTCTCAGTCATCGCCTTCACGCCTTACCGGTCATTATTACCGTTACCACTCCGGCAAATATAATAATAGTTCCCACCCAGCGCCTTAACGAAACGGTTTCGCCCAGCATCGGCTTCGCCAAAACAGCATTAAGCACATAAGACAGGGCTGCAATAGGAAGCGCCAGCGATAAGTCAGCCCAAGAAAGCACGGTTAGCCATACTATAAAACAGGCCAGCATAAACAATATAGCCAGGGGTATGCGCGTCTTAGCGACACGAACGGCCAAATGCCAGACATCAATAGGCTTTTTCACGGCTATTGGTCCCAGCGATTTCATACCTTGGGCTAAAAATATATCTCCTAATGTGCCTATAGTCACCCCTAGGAGCATGAACAAAACAACCTTAACCATAAATTATCTTATAACTTAAAACTTAACTTAATATAATTAAAACTAAAAACAAAACAAAAAAAAGGTATTAAAATTTCTCATAAATGCTTCAATCACCTTTAGCCCCATGTTATTTAGTTAAGACTAGATGACATTAGAGTTGTTGATTTATATACAATTATCGCCTCGGTTATGCCCGCGCCCAAGCAAGTATATGATGCTCGTTAAAACCGCGATTTCCCAACAGTATTGCCCTCCCTCTGTCGCAGTCGCGACTTCTCCCCCTCCCATCCTTGTTTAGGGGGAGTCAGATAGTTCACAGGTGAGCTGATCGCTAACTAAACGGCATTAATTCTTTATTACCCAATACTTTTATCATAGGCTCGCCCAGCGCAGGCAATTTTTTAGAATAAAATGCAGGTAAAAACTTAATGAATGAATAAATTTTTAAGAAGCTATTTGCTACAAAAGGTGGTTGTTTATGCGTAAACTTTCGCACTATATAAACGTCATATTATTCATAGCGTGCTTTTGCTTGCTAACAGCATCTGCTCAGGCGCAAACAGAAAACCCTTCCTCAGATAGCTCATCTGCCGAGCAATCCTTGCTGATCTTACAGTCTAGAATAGGTGACGAAACGGTTATCGGCAATGCGTTTATTATCAAAAGCGGCGATCCCTGTTTAGCCCTCACCAGCTACGAAGCAGTCAAGGGCGCATCTTCTATCAAAGCTCTCGTACCCGGTCAGGGCCTGGTAACTGTGCATTTATCGAAGTACTCTCAAGGCACCAATTTAGCTCTGTTAGAGATACCAGCAGCAGGCTTGCCCGCTATAAAAATAGGCGACCACGAAATAGCCCGCCCGAATACGCCTGTAAACCTGATCTGCGCAGCTCCCATTATGGACGGCATAGACGTTTCTGCCAGTACGACTCTTGTCCGCCCCGGCACTGTGCTCAACACCATTACCCGGCCTGACGGTGTTATTTTACGAGTGCAGTTTAAACCCGGTATTGATGACATAACCAGCGGCTCCCCCATCATTCTCCCTTCAACTGGTGAAGCTATCGCTGTTTCCCTTTCTCTAGAAATTTCCCAGTCCGAGATGCTGCGCTTTGCGGTTCCCGCCCAATATGTCTATGCTTTATGCCCAGAGCTGAGCAATGGAAGCAATATACCGGGATTTGTCAAAGTTAAAGACGGTTCTGAAGCTCCTGTGCTCAAAGGCAGCAAGCCTAAGGAAATAGGCGGCCATGGCGTCTTATCTTACGTCATTGTCATTGGAGGTGCCTTGTTAATTGTGGGCTTCATTGCTTATAAGACCCGCGCCCGCAAAGAAAAGGTTGCTCCCTTCTCCAAACTGCCTATTCTGCCGGAAGGCATGGATATGGCATTCGTAACTGCTGACGGTACTATTTTGCCTTCAGACGCGGAGATCATTAAAATCGGACGTGCGCCTGCCCCCGAGAACACTTGGGTTTTCCAGGACAGCACTGTATCCAATATGCACGCCCGCATTCGCAAAAACAGAAATACCAAACAGTACGAAGTTGAGGACCTGCGCAGCACCAACGGCACTTTTGTAGGAAAACGCCGCATTGTCAGCGCTGAGACCATCACTCCGGGTACGATTATTCGTTTTGGCAAAACTCAGGAAGTAATGCTGATGCTGCGCACCCAGTCCGAAAATCCCATGGCCCAATTAGGCATTAAGAAAAGGTAAATAATACGATATGAGCGAGCGCAATATTTTCAAAGATTTAACCATCTATGATGTTTTTCTCGGCGTTGTTGGCCATAAGTCGCTCACATTAGAGCGATTAAAAGAAGTCATGTGGCTTACCGAAGATTCCAACGTTGAAAAATGCCTACAGACTCTGCTGGACATGAAATTGCTGGTCAAACAAAAAGATGGCGAATATGCTTCCAGCAATTCGCCAGCCAGCCAAAAACTGTTCGACGCTCTTAGTTTTGCCTTAGCTGGCAATTTGGATTACAATTTTTATCTTAGCGAAAATATGCGCACGCTGCTCAGCAATGTGTATGGCCGCCCCGCTTTCACGGTGGCCCACTGCAAAGGGCTGAGCCAGCAGACGGTTTATCGCATGATCCGCTATATATGCTTAGACGATTTAGCCATAGTTTTCGATTACTCTCCCATGAGCGCTAAGCTAACTTCCAGTCACTTTTATGATTTGCTATGCGAATATTGGAAAATAACCCCTAAAAAAGCGGGCTTCTTTGATCGCAAAGTAAAAATCGATATGATCATCATGGAACGCATGTTAGCGCACAGCAATAAAGATCGCAGCAAGATCGTGGCCGGCAGTAAATTGTTTTTCACCCGCAGCGATGACAAATCCGTGCTCGACAAAATTACCAGCAAACTGCAAAATTTGCTCAAATACGATATAGTTCCCAAAAATCCAGATATTTTTGATGCCCAGCAAACTCAGAGAACAAAACAAGCCATAGAATACCAAGATCAAATGATCAGCACCGGGCGTCAGCTTACGATAGACATGCTCAAGACATATCACGCTATAAGCATGTTTGGCAACCGCGAGCCCGTTCCCTACCGCAATTTTGAAGTAAAAATTGCCAATAATTCTAAATTTAAGCCTTGCCCAGCGGCCGACATTGAAACGACCATGGCTAAATTTATGGATAACTACAAAAATGCCGCTGCCAAGACTAATAGCGTTCCCAAAGCTTTGGAATTAGCAGCCAATGTTTACAACGGCATAATCCACATTCAGCCTTTTGAAGATGGCAATAGCCGCCTATCGATGTTAGCTATGACCCACGTGCTTAAGTTCTTCCATACCGGAGTCAGAGAAATACCCAACAGCTACAACATTCGTTTCCTGCAGCTGACCAAGGGCAACGCCAAACGCAACGATGACGAACTCGTGGAGCTGCTCAAAGAGATAACTTTGCTCAACATCAACAAATCAGACATCAGAGAAATGCTCAATTTCATTTAGCAAAGCTCTTCTCTGTCAGGCGAAGCCACGTATGCCTTCTGTTCAGTGCTACCCCAAAAACCAGATAATAAATGGACGTTACCAAATAATTCGGCCTTTAGGCGAAGGAGCTATGAGTTCTGTCTATTTAGTACGCGATCTGCGTTTGCGGGGTGCTGAATGGGCGTTAAAAGAATTAAAGCTCTCCCAAATCCCCCCCCATGAGCTGGACGAATCTCTTAAACTATTTGCCCGCGAAGGGGAAATAATAGGCAAACTAAATCATCCCGGCCTGCCCCAGCTGATCGATTTTTACAGCGATGGCACCAAAAACAACTACATAGTCATGGAGCGCGTCCTAGGCAAAACATTAGACGACGTTTTAAGTGGCCGCGTTTTGCCGCTCCGCTCCGAAGAAGCCATACCTATTGCCCTGCAAGCCGCCCACGTTATCGGCTATCTGCACAAGCAGAATCCGCCGATTATATTCCGCGACTTGAAGCCCTCTAATTTAATGCTCACTTCCAGTGGCCGCGTCTGTTTTATAGACTTCGGCATTGCCCGTTTCTATAGAGCCGAACAGTTAAAAGATACCCAAGAGCTGGGTACTCCGGGATTCTGTGCGCCTGAACAATATCGCGGCCACTCTAATTTGCGCAGCGATCTTTACTCCCTAGGCGTCACGCTTTTTTATCTGCTTACCCTTAAAGACCCGCAATCCTTTAATTTTACCTTTCCTCTGCTGTCCTCGTTAAATCCGCACGTTCCCAAGCAGCTAGATGCTATTTTAGAACGCTGTCTGCAAATCGATCCCGAGAAAAGATACGTATCTGCCCAGGAGCTGAGCAAAGATTTAGAAACTACGCTCAGCGATATGCACAGTGCGCCGACAGGCTCTACGCGCTCATTAGAGCCAGCTTTGATGTCGCTATCCCATCACTATCAGCGCCTACCCCAAACTTCCTGGCACAATGTTTGGAATTTTTGGAAAAGCTGGTGCCGCGCCATCTTCTTGCCTAAGAAAAAGATCCGGTCATAACCCAGCCAGCTTCTCTAGCGCAAAATAAACAGACCGACCTGCTTACCCACTTGCACAGTTGCAGAAAGGCCCCTAGATGTCAGATAAAAACACAGCCCTAGCCAATCCAGTACTCACCTTTTTGCATAAAAAACGCCAGCAAATTACCCGTGCCGATTTGCTGAAAGCCATAGAGCATTTTGAGATAGAACAGCTGACATTTCACTATACCGGCCTAGATGGGCATCTACGCGAGCTTAATCTGCCATTTTCCACCTTACGCAGAGCTGAACAGCTGTTAGCTCTCGGTGAAAGGGTAGATGGCTCTTCTCTCTTTAAAGGCGCTGTCAACCCGGCTGATTCGGACCTCTACGTAATACCCAAATATTCCACCGTATTTCTCAACCCTTTTGTAGAGCACAGCCTGGACTTTATATGCCGATTTGTCAATAGCCAGGGCGAGTTGGCTGTTTTTCCCCCAGACAACATCTTAGAGCGCATTCAGCGCCGCATTCACACGGCAACAGAGCTTGAGCTGCAAGCATTAGGAGAGTTGGAGTTTTATCTGCTCAGCCCCTGCTGTAACAATGATAACTATCCACCTCAAACTCAAAGCGGGTATCACGCCGCCCAGCCTTTCTTCAAGCACACAGACCTGCTGCGCAAAATTACCTCAATCGTGCAGCGCTGCACCGGTCATGTCAAATACGGCCACGCAGAAGTTGGCTATATACCTTGCCTGCACTCCGCCAATCCCAGCCTGGATAATCATAGTGCTGAACAGTATGAAGTAGAGATGAATAGCGCCCCCATTGCCGATATGGGAGACTATCTCAGCTTAGCGCGCTGGATTATCCGTTCAGTCGCCCAGCAGCACGGTCTATTGGCTACTTTTGCTCCCAAACTGCAGTTGGGCATGGCCGGCAGCGGTTATCACGTTCATTTAGAACTGCTGCACAAAAACCGCAATGTTATGCGCGACGCCCAAGGCCAGCTCAGCGAATACGCTCTGCGCCTCATTGGCGGACTGACCCGTTATGCCCAATGTTTAGCGGCATTTGGCAACACCGTAGCAGCTTCCTATCTGCGCTTAGTGCCCAACCAAGAAGCTCCCACGAAAATTTGCTGGAGTTTTTCCAACCGCTCTTCCCTGGTACGGATTCCCCTAGCCTGGAGTAATGTCAGAGATCTATCTGCAGTGATTAATTCCGCTGACAGCAACCAATACCAGCCCTTGGATAGCAATCAAACCGTTGAATTCCGCGCTCCTGATGGTTCTGCACACACTTATATGCTGCTATCTGCTCTAGCCGCCGCCGCAGAATGGGGACTAACCCATCCGGAAGCGCTCAGCTATGCCGAATCCTGCCGCATAGAAGGCGATGTCCAGCAAAGCCCTAAACGCAATGATCTGCTTTCTTTGCCCAGTAGCTGCGCCGAATCAGCCAGCTTGCTTGAACAGAACCGCCATCTATTTGAAGGCGCGGAAGTTTTTCCTCCAGCTCTTCTCAGCTATGCTATCCAGCTCCTGCGCGATGAAAAAGATGAGCATCTCGCCCAGCAAATCTCCCAAGCCTCAGCCCCAGAAGCAGAAATACTGTGCAACTCCGTCATGCACCGCCATCTGCACCGCCACTAACTTTTTTACATTCCTCCCAGCAAATCATCAAAAGACAAATCATCTAATTTAATGTCATTTAATTGAATCTCTCCGCCATCCAAAGCAACTCCCAAATCAATACCGTCCAATAAGCCTAACGAATCTAAGGCATCCCCTGCTGCTGACTCGGGTTTATTATCCTCGGCGGCCTCGTCAGGCTTAGTCTCTTCCACTTCTTTCGGAGAGTTATCCTGCTTTTCTTCAGCCTGCGGCTCATTGGAAGCTTCGCTCTCATCAATGCTAGGTTTAGGCTCACCCTGATAAATAGTACCCTCGGCATTCTCGTTGCTGCCCAAAACATAAAAATCTACCAGCAAATCGCCAATATTATTCTTTAATCCAGGATAGTAAGCTTTAATAAACTGACGGCAACATTCACTATTAATAGCTAAAGGCTGAGGCGATATGATCAGTTTAGTTTTGGGCTGGCTATCTTCTGAGACGGCCTTTTCGGCGTCTGCCTTGTCTTCGGTATCTTTTTTGCTTTCGCCATCCTCATCTTCAGCAGATTTTTTATTGTCTTCAATATCTGCATCCTCAGAGCTATCTTTATCTTTTACCTCTTTGTCTTCCTCATTTTCCCCGCTATTTTCCGCAGCATCAGCTTTGTCCCCATCTTTAGAAGCGGACTTTTCCGATTCTTCCCCGCTTTCCACTTTCTCGGTAGGCAGCTTGGCAAAAGCCTCACGAAGCACGGGTATCTGCTCGGATAGCAGCGATAATTCCAAAGCAAAACTTTCACTGGAATAGCAATTACTGAAATAATCCTTGACTGTGTGCAGTTCCAGCTGTACATAGGTCGACAGCGTTTCAAACATAACCGCATCTACCTGGAAAAAGTCAGACAGCAAAGGTACGGCTGCAAGTTTCAGCATACCTTCGGTCCAGGGCAGCTTGCTCAAATCCGGTTCAGATTCCGCGAAACTGCGTTTGCGCAAAGTACTAGCAGCTTCGCGTCTCTTTAAAAAGTGACCGGCATTGCGCACCTTAGCTGATGGCTTAGCAGCGCCCACTGCAGCTGCGCTGTCTTTCTTATCTTCTGCCGCAGGCTTAGGAGCTGATGTAGGTGGAGTGGCCGCGGGGCGGCCAGCGACCACAGGAGCATTGTTACTGCGGGTCACGGGTTTACCCGCCACGACGCTTCCAGCAGCAGCTTTATTTTCACGGGGTACCGGCTTGCCCGCTACCACCGCGGGACGCTTAACTACGGGAGCAGCTTTAGCTGCAGATGGCGGCGCGGGCTTACCCGCCACCACCGCGGGACGCTTAGCTACGGGAGCGGCTTTGGCTGCGGAGGGCGGCGCGGGCTTGCCCGCCACCACCGCAGGATGCCTGACCGCAGTCCCCGCTGAAGGAGCAGTGGCGACAATAGCACCGGAAGCCGTGCGTTTGCCCACGATGGGGCGAGTAGCGCGGGGCTGCGGATTATTGCGCAGCATAGCTTCGCGCCCTTCCATAGGCGACTGGCGGGTTACCATAGGGTTAAGGCGCGTCAGCACTGTCGAACGCGTCGGTGCAGCTATGCGCAGAGAAGATGGAGCAGCATGAACAGCTAATTTTTTAACGGTAATACTATTAAATGTGCGCGGTTTCGTAGGTGTAACCAAAGCACGCGGTCCGCCTGGGCCAGAACTCATAAGCGGGCGTTCCAAAGGCTTAGCTTCTGGCAAAGGCCCATTAACTTCGGAGATTATGGGCTTGCGCGGCCTAACAGGAGAAGACGCGACATTGCTGGCCACTAGCTCTTCTGGCGTAGCTGTATCTGGAGTTACCGCTGGCGTGGACTGATTGACGACTGGGGCATTCTTTTGCGCTACAGATGGGCGCCTAGCGGCCTGTTCCTGTAAACGGCTGGCAGCGACCCGCATATCAAAACGATTGGTAGAGCGTATTTGGTGCTGCGTCGGTCCTTTTTTCAACGCTTCAACTTCGGCATCTATAGAAGAGCGCCGCACTAGAATAGGCACAGAATCGACCAGAGTCTTATTGATCTCTTCTTCAGCTTTGCGAGCTGCCTCAGCTATGGCGCGTTCTTCAGCTTCCTTAGCTTCATCCTTAATCATTAAAGGCTGAGGGGCAAGGGCATAAAATGAATGTTCATTTTTATTGTCACCAGAAGAAGAGTTTGACCCAGTATTTTGCCTATTTTGTTCGGTCATTGCTGCCCTCCGTAACCAAGCCGCCCGCTGTTGTAACGATTATTGCAATAATAGTTCTCATTTAGACTGCCGCCTAACCAGCCTGCAGTTTTCTGCTTTATCCCAATAAATTACTTAAAATACAAATGACTCTTTCGCGGTTAAAGCTAGATTTCCAGCTTATTTTCACGAAAAAGTCATTATTAATTTTGCTTTATGCGAACGCAGGCTGCCCGCTAGCTTTTCTTTTTGTCATCAGATCTCTGCTGAGAGGCGGGATCTATGTAACCGACAATACTCTGATCGCCCAGATCGTACACTCTGGTTCCGACATAACTTCCGAATTTACCATCTGCGCCGCCCACGTATTTGCCAGCTCCATCTTTATCTGTCAGGCCGCCCTCAATGGTATAGATTTTGCCATCTTTAATTTTCGAAATGATGCCCATATGCTCATTGTCGAACACGATGGCATCTCCGGGCTTGGGAGTATAATCGCCATCCCCCGACTTCCAAATATTTTCCTTTTTAGACCAGGCGATAGCCTCGTCATACTTGGTAAGATCGAACTTCGGATTGCCTTTTTTGTCTGTCTCCAGAGCTGAGGAGATATCCAAAACATCATTACCGGACATTTGGTTCATGACAAAACCGACATCCCATTTGTCGTACTTGGAATTGACAGCGCTGACCTGACTGATCTGCATACGCTCGGTAATAGTGTCGTATTGCCCATCTAAATCGTTACCGTGCGCGGCATTAGTGCCCTTGCCGACCATATCATTAGCAGAATTCAGCATGGCATCAACGCCGCCTTCAGCTTTAAACAGCTCGCCGACTTCTTCGTAGAATTTTTCCATCTCCTTGACGTCGTCGCTCTCGGCCATATCTTTAGCCATCTGCGCCAGTTTATCTTTATTCTCGGGCTTAGCCAATTCTGGGTTCTGCCGCTTGAGCATCACCCTAAAATAGTCCTCTGTAGTAGGATTGTCACCCAGCTCCTTTTCGAACTCTTTGCCGAGAGTTTCCATCTTCTCTTCTTGTTTGGTATATTCTTCCTTCAGCTGGCTAATCAAAGCTTTGCGATCAGCTTTGTCCATATCGGGATACTGCATGTCGATCATCATCTCATAGTAATCTTCAACAGAAGCATCCTTAGCTTCCAGCTTGTCAGCATATTTGACCGTCAGTTCTTTCTTGAGCTTTTCCATCGGGCCGTTGTCAAACTGCTCTTTAATAGTGTCATACATCTCCGGGTCCATACCGTTGGCTTCCATCCAAGTTTTGCAGTATTTCTCAACTTTCTGCTCTTCAGTTAAGCCCTTGAGCGACTTCTCGTCCAGCCCTTTAAACATATCTTTAATGCTTTCCGCGCTGGGTTTGCTGACTGTGAGAGAATCGAAGAAATTGCTGGACGCACTGGTCGTCTTGCCCGAAGAATAATCGCCCAAAGCGGAAGAATCAGAAGCCTTGCCGGCAGAAGCGCCTTTGGTATATACGGACGCGAGGTCAGAGGTATCGCCAGAGAACATATTGGCGAATACGGTCTGGCAAAGATCATCCATATTGGCCATAGCCTCAGAGATAGCGCTATTGATGCCAGCACTGCTGTATGTTCCGGCATCTTTGACACCGTTCATGCCATAAAAACTGCCCAAACTGCTGTTTGCAATATTTACATCCATATTACACACCTCAACCTACAAAGACTCTTATCTATTATTCACCTAACTGCCACTCATAATCAAGGGGATAAATTTTAACATTGTATTAAAAATAACCGCCCGACATTAACTAGACACTAAACCAATGTCATTTAGTTAAGATAACTTAACACATACCAGCCAAACATTATCACAGCCAAATTATCGGCCTCAAAAAAAATCCGCCGGATAGTGCGCAGAGAATGCACTTCGTCCGGCGGAGTAATTTAGCAGCTAATCTGCTATTTTACACTGGCAATCAGAGATTTGGCCTGTTTCGCATAATCCTCAGCGATCTTGGTAGAATCGCTGCTGCTCAGGTTGGGGAAGTAGGTCTTTAAGTAGTTGGAGACGTCGAAATCGAGTTTACCGCCGCCGGCATCTTTGGTCTTTTGCAGAATAGAGTCCATATCCATACCGCCTTCACCGGTGACCAAACCAGCCAGGCTGGACATTCCCATACCGCCAGCCAGCTGAGCCAAGCTGGACATATCCATGCACTTGCCAAAAGATTCCATCATCTGTTTGGTCGAATCAGCATAAAATGAGCAAACAGAATTTCTCTCTTCTTCGCTCATATTGGGGAACCATTTGCTCAGATAATCGCCGAAATCAGGGGTTTTATTATCTTCGCCCAGTTTAATGATGCCGGAGATCTGCTTACCATCTCCCGCTACGGCAGTGCCTTCAGCGCCCTGCGCACCCTGCGCCCCCTGAGCGCTTTCCAAAGGAGAGGTAGGAGCATTAAGCCCAGAACCGGCGAGCAGTTTCTGATAATCGGTGTAGCTGTCTCCCAAAACTTTAGACAAAGACGCGGTATCGTTGGTGGAGATAGTGCCACTGGTAAGAGCGGACATATCCATCATAGCGGGCAGCTGCATCTGCCCACCCATCTGCTGCATCATCTGCGCAGTATAATTTGTATTGATCATTGCCATAGTACAAGGGCTCCTATCTTAGGTTTGTATAAATTATACCGCAAAAAGACCAAGAGTAAATACCAATTTCTAAAAAGCTAACCAGAAAAACTCCAAACAAAAACACCAAAAGGACCAAAAGGATAATATACGCTTGTTGCTGCGTTTTGCGACACGCTAACGTTTGCGTTACAGCTAATTTAAATGATATTAATCTTTAGATGGAGTCTTTCGGGGAAAGTCTTTAGGGGGAGTCATAATGCAAATGAATAGCTTTATAGGCAGGATATTTGCCTTTTAAGAGGCAAATGTAGCTAGATAATATCTAACCACGACAAACTCATCAATGGGGTAATTTCCCCGCATTTTAATTTAATTTTTAAGGGCTGAATATGGCTGCACACAACTTTGATCTCGCCTTTGTTATGCTGTTCTTCTTCGGAGGAGCCGCTATGTCTGTGGGAGCAGTAGTTATCAATCTGCTCATGGCCGGTTCGCACAAGACGCCAACTAAAGCGCGCCATTATGAATCGGGTGAAGTAATTAAGCCCTCTGCCTGGGTACGCTACAATGCCCGCTATTACTTGTTCGCCCTGCTATTTGTGCTTTTCGATGTTGACGCAGCCTTTACCATTCCCTGGGCCGTAGCTTTCCGCAAAATGTGCGCTTTAGGCCAAGTAGCTCTGGCGTCTATAGATATGATCGTGTTCTTGGCCATCATTGCCGCTGCGCTGGGATATGCCTGGAAGAAAGGGGTTACCCAATGGGTTTAATGGGTCTGTTAAACAAAGGAACTGCTTACGTAGAAAAGCTTCCCGGAGCATCAGTGGTAATGGCCCCCGTTAACTGGGGTATTGACAACGCCCAATCCTACTCCATGTGGTATATGCTTTTCGGTTTAGCTTGCTGCGCTATTGAGCTGATGGCTACAGGTTCATCCCGGTACGACTTTGACCGCCTAGGTATGTTCTACCGCGCTTCCCCGCGCCAAGCTGACGTCATGCTCATAGCCGGCACCGTAACTTTAAAAATGGCCCCCCGCATTAAGATGCTCTACGAACAGATGTCCGAGCCCCGCTTTGTAGTGGCCATGGGCGGCTGTGCCAGCAACGGAGGCCCTTTCTTTTACGACAGCTATTCAGTGCTCAAAGGTGTAGATAAAATTATTCCAGTTGATGTTTATATTGCCGGCTGCCCCCCCCGCCCCGAAGCTTTACTGCAAGGCTGCCTAGCAGTTCAGAAAAAAGTGCGCACTTATAAATTAGGCCAACCGCGCGGAGCCGCTATCCGTATCGGCAGCGAGCCTAACCCCATCCGCACCGCTTTAAATGGCTTAATCCCTCCGCGCGCTTTCGATGATTTGCAGATAATTGACCAGATAATTGACGTTAGGGGGCAACAACATGAATAGAGACGAGTTTGTGCAAGCTATAGCCAAAGCTCTGCCTAAAGCCCAAGTTACTCCAGATCCCCATAACCCCGAAGCCATAACCATCGAACCGTCAGCCATCCACGAAACCGCCCAGTGGCTGCGCGACGATCCCGCCGCGCAATTGACTTATTTCGAGTTTATTACTGCCCAAGATTATCCCCAGCGCGAAGAAATAGTCCTAGTCTATTCGCTGTATTCCTATACTTTAGGCCACCGTCTCATTTTCAAAGCCACCCTTCCCCGCCAAGCGCCGCATGCCGCCACCGTCAGCGATATTTGGGAGGGCGCTAACTGGAGCGAGCGTGAAGTTTACGACCTTTATGGGGTCATTTTTGACCACCATCCAGACCTGCGCCGCATTATGATGTTTGAAGGCTGGGAAGGTTATCCCCTGCGCAAAGATTATGCCCATCCCAATCTCCTCCATCGCCCTGAATAGTCGCCCTG
>JAUNIO010000002.1:85084-115087 GCA_030535355.1 bacterium
ATAACATTCGGCCAAGTTACTCGCATCATTGAGGAATATATGAGCACTTTTCCCCCTAACCCAGATCTGACTACGGAAGAATTTGAGCTCAAAATGGGGCCTCAGCACCCCTCGACACATGGTGTTTTGCAGCTCTCGCTTACGCTTGACGGCGAGCGCGTCGTAGCCTGTCAGCCCAATGTCGGCTTTTTGCACCGTTCCATTGAAAAAATACTGGAGCACCGCACTTACGCCCAGGGCGTTCCTTTGGCCGACCGCGTGGATTACTGTTCCGCCATGACCTCCAGCTTAGCTTACGTTATGGCCGTTGAAAAACTTCTCGACCTAACCTTGCCGCCGCGAGCTGAGTACCTGCGCGTCATTATGAGCGAACTAAACCGCATAGCTTCCCACTTGCTGGCCTATGGAACGTTTACGCTAGACCTGGGAGGCACTACTCCATTTCTGTTCGCTTTCCGCGACCGCGAAAAAGTGCTCGACCTCTTTGAAGAGACCTGTGGAGCGCGGCTTTTGTACAATTATATGCGCATTGGCGGTGTCGCCTGCGATATAAAGCCGGGCTTCTTGGAGCGCATGATAGCCTTCTTAGATTACTGGGAGCCTCTCCTCGCCAGCGAGTATGAAGCCATTGTTGACGAAAATCCTATTTTCTACAACCGCACCAAAGGGGTAGGCATACTAGCGCAGGCCGATGCTCTGCGTTACGGAGTCTGCGGCCCCAATCTGCGAGCCTGCGGGCTAAACTGCGATGTGCGCAAAAACGAGCCTTATTCGGTATATCCCGAGCTGGAATTCGATATTCCCACCCGCAGCGAAGGCGACACGTTTGCGCGCTACCGCGTCCGCATGGAAGAGCTGCGCCAAAGTGCCCGCATCCTGCGCCAATGCGCCGAGAAAATTCCGCCAGGCGAAGTTTTGGTACGCCAGCCCCAAGAGCTTAAAGTGCCCGAAGGAGAGACTTACGTGCACATAGAGTCCTCGCGCGGCGATTTGGGATGCTATCTGGTAGCAGACGGCACCGAGAAGCCTTACCGCTGCAAATTCCGTACCCCTTCCTTCAGCCACTGCAGTGTTTTCCCCCACCTCTTCAAAGACTGCCTATTCTCCGATATTGTCGCTATGTGCGCCAGTTTTGATATCGTACTTCCGGAGACAGACCGTTAATTGTCTCTCCGCTAACACTTGGCCCCGCGCCGGAAACGCAGGTTATCCGTGGAACCGATTTGCAATAGATTATTAACAGATATACTCAGCCCTTGGGGAATAACACTGCCCACCTGGGCCATAGTGAGTATTGCTCTGCTGGTAGCCCTCATCGCCATTTACGCTGCCGTATCGGTCAACGCTTTATTCCTTATCTGGTTAGAGCGCAAGATAAGCGGACGCATCCAGCGCCGTCAGGGACCCATGTTATGTGGCCCCAAATGCATGGCCCAAAAATCCATGTGGCTGGGAGGCTGGATCGCCACGGTCTGCGATGCGGTAAAGCTCATATTTAAAGAGGATATAATCCCCAGCAAAGTCGATAAATTTGGTTTTATCCTCGCCCCCATAGTCGTTATGCTGGCCGCCATAGCCGTTTACGTGCCTATTCCCTGGTCGGCTACCGCCTACCATCAGACCGAACGGGTGACCTTCGCTTTTGCCGATTTAAATGTCGGCCTTCTATATATCGTCGCCGTTCCCAGCTTAACGGTTTTTTCTATTCTCACCGCCGGCTGGTCTTCTAACAACAAATACAGTCTACTGGGAGGCTTCCGCTCCGTAGTGCAGATGCTATCCTATGAGATCCCCATGATGTTCGCACTAATGGGGCCGATTATTCTGGCCGGATCGCTCTCGCTGGGGGATATAGTTAAAGCTCAGATTCAGGGACTGTTCGGAATCCCCTTCCTAGGCTGGTTTATCGTCCCCAGTTTTATAGGGGCTATCGTTTACTTTATCTGCTCTATAGCCGAAAGCAATCGGCCTCCCTTCGATATGCCAGAATCGGAGCAAGAACTCGGCACTGGTTTTAACACTGAATACTCGGGCATGCGCTTTGCGATGTTTTATCTGGCCGAGTTTTCCAACGCCTTTGTAGTCAGCAGCATCTTCACCGCCGTATTTTTAGGCGGCTGGAGCATTCCGGGCTTTATTCCGCCGGCAGAGCTACATTTAGGCTCTCTAGTTATTCCTTACTTCGATCTGCTCGTCGGCATAGTGGTTTTCTCAGTTAAAGCCTATGCCGTTCTTTTGATCCTCATGTGGATACGCTGGACATTTGTGCGCGTCCGCCCCGATCACTTGATGAATTTTGGCTGGAAATTTCTCCTGCCGCTGTCTATCGCTAACGTCATTATCTGCACCGTCATAGCTGCCGTGCAGCAAATCTACTTTGGAGGTCTGAGCTGATGCCCCTCCCCGTCGACATTTACGCCTGGGACAATTTTCCTTTCGCCAGCGCGGTGTTTTGGTGCTTCGCCATCGTAATGTTGGCTTGCGCCTTCTACGTAGTAACCGCCAAGCGCATATTTCACGCGGGCATTGCTATGATCGGCTGTTTTGTCTGCGTAGCCGGAATTTACGCTCTTCTGGGCGCTCATTTTATGGCCGGCCTGCAGCTGCTTGTATATGTCGGCGCTATCGCGACCCTGCTTCTCTTTGCGGTCATGCTCACCGACAAGATGATGGAACCGCAGCGCAAGACCACTTTTTTTCAGCCGGTTCTAGGCTTAATTGCCAGTTTCTCGATGCTGCTGGTGCTCTGGCTGACGTTATCCAGCTCTAATTTTGCTGCCCCTCAGCCTGCAGTTCTCGAAGGCGAGGCCTCCGCAATTAATCTGGCTTCTTTAGATACAGCCAACATCGGTTTGCGCCTGCTCAGCCCTTACACAGTTCCCTTCGAACTGATTTCCGTCATCATCTTAGCCACACTTATAGGGGCCGCAGCTATTGCCCGCAAAGAGGACCGTTCTCCTGCAACGGCTCCCCCCCAAGCAGCAGCTGCTGCCGTGCCCTCTAAACCACAGGAGCAGTAGCCAGATATGGAACAATTACAGTTACAACACATTTTGCTGGTGGCCGCTTGCCTGTTCTGCCTAGGCCTTTACGGCGTACTCACCCGGCGCAATAGCATAGCTATGCTCATGGGGCTAGAGCTGATGTTTAACGCCGTCAACCTCAATTTAGTGGCTTTCGCGCATTTTCTCCCCCATCTCGACGGCGTTATCCTGGCGATGTTCGGTTTAGCTATAGCAGCTGCTGAATCGGCGGTAGGTATCGCTATCATCCTATCGGTATATCGCAATTTCAAGCATATCGATACTGAGAATATCAACCAGTTGAAAGGCTAAACACGTGACTACCGAGAGTTATCTGCCCTTAACGGGTATAGCCAGATTTGCCTGGGCCATTCCTCTGTTGCCCTTCTTGGCTTTTATAATTATCTCATTTATAACCCGTAGGTGGGGAAAAATATCCGCTGGCGTTGCTATATTAGGCTTGCTAGGATCACTGGGCGGTGCCCTAGGCATACTTTTTCAGCGCCTGAGCGCTCCCCAGGCTCCCCCTATGCAAATCAGTTTTCCCTGGATCAGCTTGCTCCCCAATACCCCTCTAGGCGTTATTGAGCTGGGTCTGTTAGTCGATAATCTTTCCGCCTTTATGCTGACCATGGTCTGTTTCATAGGTCTATGTATCCAGATTTATTCAGTAGCTTATATGAGCGCAGAGATTCCTCATTTTCCTACACAAGGCTCTGCTTCTATGTCGCGCTTTTTCGGCTGGCTGTCCCTTTTTATGTTCTCCATGCTGGGGTTGGTTTTAGCCAACAACCTGCTGCAGACTTATATTTTCTGGGAACTGGTCGGGCTTTGTTCCTATTTGCTTATAGGTTTCTGGTATTTTAAAACCAGCGCTGCCCATGCCTCCAAAAAAGCATTTATTGTCACCCGCTTTGGTGATTTAGGCCTGCTAATGGGCATTTTGCTTCTGGGCATAGCTCTGCAGCGCTTTGATTTTGTAGGTATTACCGATACGCTCAGCACCAATGCCGGACAAATTAATATAGGTTTGCTAACTCTTGCCGGCCTGCTCATATTTTGCGGTGCTGTGGGCAAAAGCGCTCAGTTTCCTTTGCATATTTGGCTGCCCGACGCTATGGAAGGCCCCACTCCGGTATCGGCTCTAATCCACGCCGCGACTATGGTCGCCGCCGGTATTTACCTAGTAGCCCGCATCTTCCCCGTCTTCCATCCGGCTGGCATACCCACCTCGGCAGCTATGGCCGTAGCTTTCATAGGCGCGATCACAGCTTTCGTGGCTGCCACTATAGCTGTAGTACAAAACGATATAAAAAAAGTTCTAGCCTATTCAACTATCTCTCAGCTAGGATTTATGATGACTGCTCTAGGCATAGGCGCTTATACGGCCGGAACATTCCATCTTTTCACGCACGCCTTCTTCAAAGCGCTTCTTTTCTTGGGTTCTGGAGCAGTAATTGTTGCCTGCCATAGCAACGATATGTGGCACATGGGAGGCCTGCGCAAAGCTCTGCCCTGCACCTGGTTCGCTTTTCTCATGGGATGCCTGGCCCTTGCCGGCATTCCTCCGTTCGCCGGTTTTTGGTCAAAAGATGAAATTCTCACCAGCGTGAGCCTTATCAACGATACGCCGGCCGGCATGGCCCTCTATATACTGCTGAGTCTGGCCACCTTCTTAACCGCTTTTTATGTGACACGTCTGTACTTTATCACCTTTGAAGGCAAATTCCGCGGCATGGCTGCTCCCGCCGATCTTCAGGGTCAGGTGCCCGCTCCTACCCTGCCACCTCCCGCAGCAACGTCACTATCTCTAGGCTTCCAGCCGCAATGGACCGAAGACAAGGCCCAGAAAGAAAATGAAGCCAGGCGCAAGGCCAAGCAGAGACTGCTGCCGCCGGCCTGTTTAGGCTGCTATATGGAGCACGCCGCTCACTCCGCGCATCCCCACGAAGTAAGTCCCCTAATGTGGCTGCCGCTGCTCACACTATCCCTGTTTGCTATCGGTTTAGGTTTTATCGGCATACCCGAAGGCATCAGCGGCGCTCCCAGTTTTTACGAAGCGCATATTTATCCCAGCACACCAGTAGTGCATGACCACGATTTTACCTGGGCACCCATGATATTTAGCGTAGCCGTCTCACTGCTCGGAATTTTCGCTTCCTGGCTGCTTTATGGCCGGGATGCCATGTCCGGCGAGCGCAAACTGCGCAGTAAATTGGGAAAACTCGCAATTTTCCTACAGCAAAAATGGTACATGGATCATATATGGGCTAAGCTGCTTAGCTACACGATGTACGCAGGCGCTAATATCGCTGAATTTTTTGACAATTACATCTTCGACGGCATCGTAAACGGCTGCGCCCGCCTAACTAAACGCTTCGGCGAGATACTGCGCCAAGAGCATTCCGGATATGTACAGAATTATCTGTTTATCATCGTCGTCGCCTTGGTGGTGTTAGCCATCGCTATCGGATATATTGAGCCTGGCTTTGTCACCAGTCCTGTCTATTGGTCGAAGCTACTACAGCTCCAATAGACTCGTCCATTCCTATCGATTTCCATCGACGCTCAAGCGCGGCGATTGACACCATTTCGAGCAAAAAGGTAATTATATGGATTTTTTGGCCAATACCCTCGACAAGCTGCCCCTGCTCAGCATCATTACCTTCACTCCTCTGCTGGCGGCGCTCATAATTCTGCTAGTTCCCTCGTCATATACCAGAATCTTCCAAGGTTTGGCGCTGCTGGCGACAGGCGTTTCCTTAGTGCTGTCCATCGCAGTTTATGCCTCTCTAAACGCTGTTAACGCCGGGGCCTTTCAGTGGCAGGAGCTGCACAGCTGGATACCCGATCTCGGCATAAGCTACCATATGGGGGTCGATGGCATCTCAGCTCCCCTGGTGCTGCTCTGCGGGATAATCAGCTTTACAGCGGCCATGCTTTCCTTACAGATAGAGAACCGCCATAAAGAATACTTCGCTCTGGCTTTAACGGTTATGAGCGGAGTTTTTGGGGTATTTACCTCTTTAGACCTGTTTCTCTTCATCCTCTTCTACGAAATGGCTTCCGTGCCCATGTTCTTCTTAGTGGGTATTTGGGGATCAGACAAAATGGGCGGCGGCAAACCGATATACCACCAGAAGGCTGCCATGAAACTGTTGATATATCTGCAGCTGGGCGGCGCTCTGGTTATGCTGGGCATTATCGGAGCCTACGTTATGGCCGGTATCAACAGCTTCGATTATATTGCGCTGCTGCAGGCAAATATAAGCAGCGAAACGCAGTACTGGCTCTTTGCCATCATCTTTTTGGGCTTCGCCATTGAAGCCGGTCTAGTCCCCTTCCACACTTGGCTTCCCGAAGGCCACTCCTCCGCCCCGACCGCTCTGTCCATGATGTTAGCCGGCGTACTGCTTAAAATGGGAGGATACGGCATTATCCGCGTCGCCATTGGCCTTTGCCCCGACGGTGCTAAAGCCTGGCTGCCTATAATTGGATTTATGGCAGTTATAAATATTCTTTATGGTGCTCTGTGCGCTCTCAAGCAGACCGACATAAAACTGATGATAGCTTATTCTTCGGTCAGCCACATGGGCATCGTTTTCCTGGGCGCTGCCTGCCTAAGCGAACCCACGGTGGGCACGTCAGCCATTTTAGGAGCGTCAGGCGCAGTTTTTCAGATGTTTTCCCACGGTGTTGTCACAGCTCTGCTCTTCGCTCTGGCAGGCACAGTTTACCTGATTACCCATTCCCGCGATTTTTCAGCCTGGGGCGGTTTAGCTTCGGCCATGCCCTGGCTGGGTACCGCCTATGTCCTAGCCGCTATGGGTTCGCTAGGTCTGCCGGGAATGTCCGGCTTTGTAGCTGAGCTAATGGTATTTTTAGGGACTTGGCAGCGCAGCCCCATCTTAGCGGCCTGTGCTATCCTCGCCCTGGTGATCACGGCCACGTACCTGCTGCGCTCCGTACACTACGGTTTCTACGGCCCTCTCAATCCTAAATACGCCAAAGTCCGCGATGCTAATCTCTGCGAAAAGATTCCTTTTGCGATTTTAGCTCTTTCCTCTTTGGCCGTAGGCGTATGCCCGCGCCTGATTACCGATATTACAACTCCCGCCATCCAAGAGTTAATCTCTCGCCTGTAATATCCAGCCCAACCCTCAGTCCCAAGCGACTATCATCGATTTACGCAATTCTATTTACGAAAAGAATAAGGAAGCAACGTGTCAGTGCCAACGTCATCTGCAATAGGTCTTCTGCCCTTAATCATAGTGGCCTTAACCGCTTTCGCGGCTATGTTTTTGGATATGCGCACCCATCCCAACCCCAGGCAGCAAAATACTTGCACTGTTGCGGGACTGCTGGCTGCCGCCCTCTGCGCACTGCCGCTCTTAGCGAAAATAACCACCCAATCTGGCCCATTTACCTATTGGGAAGGAATTATTCAGATCGATTATATGGCGGTAGTGTTTACAGTGCTTGCCTGCGCAAGCGGAGCACTGGCTCTGCTCTTTTCCATAGACTATTTGCAGTCCAAACGCTCTTATCCAGGAGAATATATAACCTTAATTCCCTTTGTCGTTTTGGGACTATCGCTCGCCTGTTCGACCAAAGAGCTGCTAACGTTCTTTCTCGCCTTTGAACTGATGTCCATTCCTCTATATGTCATGGCCGCCTGGGGCCGGTTTGACATTAAATCCAGCGAAGCGGGATTTAAATATTTTATCAACGGCGCCGTGGCCTCAGCCATTATGTTTTATGGCATCAGTTTGATTTTTGGCAGTGTAGGTACAACATTCTTTGATAAGATTGTGCTTAACTTCGACTTAACCGCCAGCCCGCGGCATGCTTTTCTATTGGGAAGTCTCATGTTCGCCGGGGCTTTGCTCTTCAAAATTGCGGCGGCACCTTTTCATTTCTGGGCACCTGACGTGTATGAAGGCGCTCCAGCTCCGGCCGGCATGTTCATTTCTACCGCTCCTAAAGCCACTATCATCGCCTTCTTGCTGCGGGCTTTTTGGGGAACTTTAGCTCTTCAAAGCGTAGAGTTCCGCTTAGAAGAGGTTTGGAGCATTACCTTCTGCTCTATCGCTATCTTATCTATGTGCTGGGGCAACCTCGTAGCTTTGCAGCAGACCAACATCAAGCGCCTGATGGCTTTTTCCGGCATAGCCCAAATCGGCTACACCCTGCTCGGTGTTATGGCCTCTTCCCGCAGTACTGGCATTGCTGCTTTAGGCATGAGTTCTGCTATCTTTTACATCACTATGTACAGCTTCGCTAATCTAGCTGTCTGGTCTATTATTACTCTCGTAGAGTATCAGCGCCACACTTCTGAGATTGCCGATTACCGAGGCTTAGCCAAAACCAATCCCTTTGTTGCTTTCACGCTGCTTATAGCTCTGCTGTCCTTAGCCAGCGCTCCGCCTTTAGCGGGCTTCATAGGTAAGTTCTATCTTTTCCGTACCGTCTTTGCCGCTCACAGCGGCTGGTGGTGGGTAGTTTTATTGGCTTTAGTCAATTCCGTCATTTCTCTCTATTATTATTTCGGAGTTTTGCGCCCCGTTTTCTTTGAAGAACCGTCAGCCAGCCGAGGACGCGCCTCAGCCCTGCAGGTGCCCTGGTCAGTAAAAATCGGTTTAGCTGTTTGCCTGCTGATGCTCATAGCCGCAGGTCTCTCTCCCTGGCTTGTTCAGCTGGGAGCTGAAGCTGGTTCCCAAATTATCAGCGTTGCTGTCCTGCCCTAACCTGCCTAGATGGCGTAGTTTTACCATTATCTAAGGATACCTCATGAATCTCATCAGTTACAAGCGGGCTGCCGCTATCTGCCATAAATTCAGCTCCCTGCGCATATTAGTCGTGGGCGACCTCATGCTCGATCATTGGGTTTGGGGGGATGTCTCGCGTATATGCCCTGAAGCCCCCGTACCGGTAGTCAACGTCAGTCATTACAGTTATACCTTAGGCGGAGCGGCCAACGTTGCCGCAAATTTAAGAGCTTTAGGCGCTAAAGTAGATATAGCCGGGATTGTAGGGGCAGACGATGCCGGACGGCGTCTGCGTTTGCTCCTGCGCCGTTTAGACATCGGCATTGAGGGACTCTTCGCCCAAGAAGAGCTTCCTACAATTATGAAAAGCCGCATTATCGCCAATAATCAGCAAGTGGTGCGCGCAGACGTAGAAGCTTGCCACTCTCCGCAGGAAAGCGTCTTCAGACGCGTAGCCGATTACATAAAAGAACACCATAAAAAATATCAGGCTGTAGTCTTTTCCGATTACAATAAAGGCTTGCTATGGAATGACCAAGCGGCCCAGCTGATTCAACTTATCGAAGATGTGCCCATCATTGCTGGCCCTAAGCCCAGCAACGTCAAATCATTCTTCGGCATAGACACCATAACCCTAAACGCCAGTGAAGGTTTCCAGGCCACCGGACATAATACCGGCACCGTCGATGGGCTTGCTCTGGCCGGAGAGACTCTGCTAAAGAAAACGAACTGCAAGAACGCGATCATAACCCTCAGTGCCCGCGGAATGGCCCTATTTAGCGCCAGCCAGCCTATGGTCAAAGTTCCAGCCCTGGCGTCTCAGGTATATGACGTCAGCGGAGCAGGCGATACTGTACTTTCAGTTATAGCCTTGTGCCGCGCCTGCGGCATCAGCCCTGAAGAAGCCATCCGTCTAGCCAGCCACGCCGCCGCCATAGTAGTGCGCAAAGTGGGCACGGCTACAGTAGATTGCACAGAATTGACCGCTTCTTTGGAGAACAGGCCTACAGAAAGCCTTTTCAGCCCCGAACACAAGATACTCTCTCTGGCCGAGGCTAAAGACATGGTGAAATGCTGGAAGCAAGAATCACCTTCCAAACGCATAGTATTTACCAACGGCTGCTTTGACATTTTACATGCCGGCCATCTGCGCACTTTATTAGCTGCCAGAAAGGAAGGAGACGCTCTAATCGTCGGTTTGAATTCCGACGATTCGGTACGCCGTCTCAAAGGAGAAACGCGTCCCATCAATCCTCAGCAAGAACGCGCAGTTCTCTTAGCAGCTCTAGAGTGCGTTGACGCAGTCGTTATCTTCGACGAAGACACACCTTCACGCCTCATCGAAGCTTTTCAGCCCGATATTCACGTCAAAGGCGGAGATTACCGGGAAGAAGATTTGCCAGAAGCTAAAATTGTGCACAGTTATGGCGGAAAAATTGTCTTAGCCAGCTTGCTTCCAGGGCATTCCACCACAGATATTATTGTAAAGGCCCAAAATAAACCCTTATAATTGCCGTTAAATAGGGCAGTTATAGAACTAATAGCTAAGCATTTTGCAAAAGCGGCTCTTACCGATATATCACTATAACCTAGTCTTTGAATCAAAACTGATGCTCACTGACCACTAAGCTTACAGAACGGACGATTATGCGACCTGATACGATCATCTTTGTAGCCAACAGTCCCGGAGAAATAGCCGGCTGGCTCCTGCCCTTAGTTCACGAAGCGAGAATGCGCTGGCCTGATTGCCGGTTAGTTTTACAGCTAACATTATGTGAATTCGCCTCTGGGGCTGAAGAGCGCATAAGCCGCGAATTATTGGGCATTGAGGAAGTGCTGTCTCCATACCGCTATTTCGATATGCTGCTGCGCAGGATGGCCCATTATAAAAATCCCCTGATAATTCATCTCGGCGGAGACATGTTCTATTCCGCCCTGTTAGCTAAACGCTGGCAAGTTCCACTGTGGATCTACGTGTGGGGACGCAAATGGCTAGACAGTGCCTTCACAGGCTATTTCGTGCGCAATGATCGCGATTTACTATCTCTGCAAAACTGCGGCATTCCCCTTCACAAAGTTCGGGTCGTCGGCGATTTAGTAGCCGACGCTACCTCGTTTGCTCTCGAAGCCCAATTACAGCATCGCGCTGAAGTTTTAGCTGCTTATCCCAGCAGCAGCGAAACAGCCCCAGGGCCTCTGGTTAGTTTTCTGCCAGGCAGCCGCGAGCGAGAATTAAGCGGTTTATCCCCCTTCTTTATGGAAGTTGCCCAAACCATAAAAAAACACATTCCCACCTGCCGTTTTCAGCTCATCGTCTCTCCTTTTATCAAAGACTGCGACGTACAGCGCCTAGTCACCCAGCCACCTATCAAAGAAATCGGCGGTGTGCGCTGCCACTGCCAGGATGCATATCTGCTGGACGAAGAAGACACTAAAATAGAACTCATCCACACAGACCATTTAGCCAGATTAGCAAATTCATCTTTAGCTATCACGATTCCCGGCACTAAGACCAGCGAGTTAGGTTGCTTGGGCATACCCATGATCGCTATTCTGCCGCTCAACCGTCCCGATCTGCTCCCCCTCACAGGTTTGCTCGGGATGCTGGATTTCATCCCTTGGTTAGGCAAACGTTTAAAAAAATGGCTGGTCGTCCGCTTTGCCAAGCGCAGCAAGCTCTACGCCTTGCCCAATATTTTGGCCCAACGCAAAATAGTCCCCGAACTGGTGGATATTCTCCGCGCCTCATCAGTAGCTCAAGAAGCTATTGGCTTACTCGAAAAACCAGAGACACTGCGCATCCAAGCGCAGGAATTGCAGAAGCTATACGATGGCTATAAAGGAGCAGCCAAGAAGATTTTCGATATTTTAGGAGATGACAGCCAATGGCCACTGAAATAAGCGTTATTGTAAGCACTCGCGATAACGTCGAGGGAATAAAGCGATCTTTGGACTCGCTAATGCAGCAAACTCTGGCTCATGACCGTTACGAGATTATCATAGCCGACGATTCCACTGGCGGTGATACCGAAGAAATTATAAATACACCCCACAAAACTGATATTTCTATTTTTTATGTGCGCAGCGATGGTTTGGGCTATCAGCATGGGCGCAATAAATGCCTCAAAGGCGCTTCGGGGGATTTGCTGCTTTTTCTCAATGACGCCTGTCTAGCCCCCGCCACTCTTTTAGAAGCCCACATCGCAGCCCACAAGCAGCACCCCCACCGCATAGTGCGCGGGCCTCTCATGCCTTTAAAAAGCAGCATGATCGTAGAACTGCCTGAATTTACAGCTCCTCAGTTGGATTTCACCATCATCAATGCCTCCATTCACAAAGTAGGCATAGCCCAAATAGAAAAATTCTCCGAAGAATGCCCCGGCAATTATCAAGATGTAGAAATGTATTGGCGGCTGCGCCAGTCCAAATTCTATGAGTCTTTTTTGACCTCGTGCTATTGTTTCCAAGATAAGAAAAACTGCCAGCCCTGCAATCTGCTGAATATTCAAAGCCGCGCCAGCCAATTCGCCTACAGCGCCTTAGAATATTATAACAGCAATCCCCAGCCTGCGGCCTTAGAAAATTTAAATTTAGATTTTCCCGTCAATCCTATACGTTCCATGCTGACCAATAGCATGGGGCTTTCTGTAGCCAGTTCGCTGCTTAAAGACAGCAGCGAAGGCCAAGGATGGCTGCAGTCCACCTTGATGGACGCCGTCTTTGCCTATATTTTTTACAATGTAATCAAGAGCAAAACCCACAATTTATCATAAGGTATATTCTTACATATGCAAGAGCCAACTTTGCACGATTGCTGTCCCAACTCTAAACGCGAGATACAGCCGCTCGACTCAGATCGCGACATAACCGTAGCTATATGCTCACATAATCGCAGCGGTATGCTTAAACTCGTCTTGGAAAGTTTGGCAGACCAGTCTTTTCCGGCTGAGCGTTTTGAGGCTGTGGTGACTGACGATGCCAGCAGCGATGACACTCAGGATATGCTGCATTCCATTAAGCTCCCTTATCGCCTAGTAAACGTACGCCACGAATACAACCGCGGCATTACTGCAGCGCGCAACACTTGTCTCTTGCACAGCCGCGGCCAAATCATCATCTTCGTCGATGATGATGTCATCTGCCATCAGCATTTGCTGCAGGAGCATTGGAGCTTTCAGTCTTCTCATTCCCGCTGTATTTGCAACGGATGGGTAAATCACGTTTCCGAGCCCAAGCGCCCTCTTACTCCCAAACTGCGCCTTGAAGATTTATCCAATGGTTATTTCTGGACTTCAAATGTCTCCGTACCCCGCGAATATCTATTTCAGGTGGGTCTCTTTGACGAAAACTTTATCGAGTATGGCTACGAAGATAAAGACATGGGTATGATGCTGAAAGCGATAGGCATCAAATCCCGCAAACACATGAAAGCGATAGGCTTTCATGTCAAGCCTCCCATGCAGCGCAAACATCTGGAAAGCCATTGCCGCCGCGCCGTCACCCTAGCGCACACCGCGCTGATCTATGTGCGCAAGCACCGCACTTTGCGCTCACGCTTATCTACAGGAATTATATTTTTTCCTTGGCTGGCCATACATCGCCTCACCAAAATAGGCAACTGGCTGGAAAATTTCTGCCTTAAGCGTCTAAACCGCCCGGCTTTGCACATGGAGGATAAACTGTGCGGTTTAGACCTCTGGTGCGCTGAGCGGCTTTCCAAAATATATTACTACGATGAGGTGCTGCGCTATCTGTGCCGCTGAAATTAGCCAACAAATATTGCGCTCCCTAAGCCAGCCATTACATTAATCCGGCAGCGGTGCCCACGAGCAAAAAGGCGGCCAAGGCAGATTGCGCCCTATAAAATAAATGGTCACGATCAGCACAACAGCCAGAGCAAACTTTAGGGACAGCAGCCAGGGCGGCCTAGGCTTCTGATACATAGCCCACAAGAACTCGCGGTACGCCCACCACAATAAGAAGGGCAAGCTTAGCGTTAGCAAAGGATTATAGCGCAAAGCTTTATAAAAATCGCCGCACAGCAGGCTGCGCACCGCGCGAGTTGTGCCACATCCAGGGCAGTACAGCCCGGTCAGTTCGTAGAGAACGCATTTAGGAAAGAAATCGCGATAGGTTGGATAAAACTCCAGCAGCAGCCACAGTCCCAAAACGATTAGAGCTGCCGCTGCCAGAAGAGACACCCACTGAATTTTTTTTTCTTTCATCATGCAGCTGGCTAAATATCTAATGTCATTAATTTAATGATTAGCTAACAAGCTAATATCATTTAGTTAGCGATCAGCTAACTTGCAAAATTATCTAACTCTCCCCCAACGCTCTATTCATTGGCTAAATATCTAGCTCATCAGCAGAATTAGCGCATTCCATCACAAATCTAAAACGCGGGGCGGGATCGTGCCCAAAGCAGTCGGAAACCGCCAGTTCAGTTTCTTCGCTGTCGGTGACCTGAACTCTAAACAGGGTTCTCGTAGCGGGGTTCATCGTGGTCTCCTTGAGCTGTTCAGGGCTCATTTCCCCCAAACCTTTGAATCTAGTAATATTAGGTGTTGCGCGGGAACGCGATTTTTTCACTATTTCATCGCGCTCCGCTTCATCCCAAGCCCAGAAGACCTTACCGCCTATAGCCACGCGATAAAGCGGTGGGCGTCCCAAATAGACATGCCCGCGATTGATCAGTTCCGGCATGTGACGGTAGAAAAAGGTCATCAGCAGGCAGGCAATATGATGCCCATCGGAATCGGCATCGGTTAAAATAATCACTCTGCCGTAACGCAGATGATCTTCCGCATATTGTCTGCCCAAACCGCAGCCTATAGCGCTGGCTAAATTGGCTATTTCCTGACTCTTAGCGAAACTCTCCGCACTGGCTTTCTCGGTGTTGAGAATTTTGCCGCGAATGGGCATAATCGCCTGGTGATAGCGATCCCGGGCCTGCTTAGCGGAGCCGCCTGCAGAATCACCTTCGACGATAAACAATTCAGAATCCTGGGGACGGTTGCTGGAACAGTCGGCCAATTTTCCTGGCAAATTGAGACGTTTGGTCACCGATTTCCGCACCACGCCTTCAACTGCCGCCTGGATGGCAGCCTTATCTTTAGCTCCAGTAATAATTCGCTCCACCAAAGACTTGGCCAAGCTGCCGTTTTCGTTAAGAAAACTCTCTAAAACCGGAGCGACAGCGTTGGCTACCTGCACATTGACTTCTACATTATTAAGACGTTCCTTAGTCTGGCCCTTAAACTGCGGCTCGGGAACGTAAACAGACAGCACTCCGCGCATTCCCTCACGAATATCCCCGGCCGTCAATTTCAGCCCGCGCGGCTGTAAATTGTGGGTATCCATATAATTGCGCACTGCCCGCACCACTCCGGCCTGCAGGCCCTGATCGTGCGTTCCGCCCTGCGGAGTGCGAATCCCGTTGACGAAACTGCGGAGCTGCTCGCCGTTTTGCGTGCACCAGCTCAAGGCCACTTCCAAGCGCGGATCGGCCTCCCGCTTCAGCACGAACTGTTTTTCATTCCAGCCTTCCAGCTGTTCTTCAGAAGCTATTAAAGTCTGCAGATACCCTTCAAAGCCCTGGTCGGTATGGTCTAAACGGTAAATTTGATTATTTACGCGATCCTTAAACACTATGCGAACCCGATGCAGCCAGGCCTGAGCTTCCAGAGTTTCCAAAATAATCTGCGGCTCAAAAACGGTCACCGGGAAAATTTCCGGATCGGGCCGAAACCAAATTGATGTGCCAGTGCCCCTAGCCTCTCCCCTATGCGTAACTGGGCAAAGAGGCCGTCCCTGACTATAGGCCTGGAACCATTCGCCCCCGTCGCGTTTGACGGTAACTTCCAGCTCAATCGAAAGAGCGTTGACTACTGATGACCCCACCCCGTGCAAACCGCCAGAATACTGATAATTCGAATTAGCGAATTTGCCGCCCGCATGGAGTGTAGTCATAATCAGCTCTAAAGCCGACTTGCCGTATTCTTTATGAACATCTACAGGAATACCGCGGCCATTGTCAGTGACCCGGATGCCGCGACCATCGCTGTCCAGCTCCAATTCTACGGCTGAAGCATAGCCGTTCATCACCTCGTCTATGGAGTTATCGACAATTTCCCAAACTAAATGGTGCAGGGCTGTTTCGTCTATACCCCCGATGTATAGCCCCGGACGTTTGCGCACAGGTTCCAGACCTGTTAAGACCACGATATCAGCTGCTGTATATGAAGCTGCCGCTTCCTTTTTTTTGGCACGGCGTTTGCCTTCCGTCCCAGGCTCATTAACAATATCTGCCTTGCTGGTGTCTAGATTCAATTCATCCTGCTGCATGACTATTCTTCCTCAGTGGCACCGGCCTCGAGAACGCTGTTTTCCTGTTCGCTCTCCTGGCTGTAATTTAGATTGAGATGGCGGTTTTCCACCCGCAGACGGCCCCGTTTGCTGACTGCTATGCCCTTGCCGCCCCTGGCCACCGTTTTATAAAGTTTAGGGACAATCTCCATAACTTTGCCGCCTTCCTCGCGCACCACGCTGATGCCGCAGTTGGGATCTCCGACCGCAACCATATCCAACACGGTATCCCCTTCTTCAAGTTTAATAAGCACTACGCCGCGCCCGACTCCGCTGAGGAACGATATCTCCTCTACCGGGAAGAGCAGCACCCGCCCTCCTTTGGAGACTACAATAGCGGTTTCCGTCCCGCTGACCGCCTGTACGCTGACTATCTGTCCGCCGTCAGGTATTTTCGCATAACGCCTGCCCTTGCTTGTCGAAGGCTCAACGAAATTCTCAAATGAAAAACGCAGACCTTTGCCGTCAGAAGCCGCAGCCAGTCCGTGCAGCGCAGGCAATTCAGCGCCTTCCATTAGTCTAATCCCCGCTGTATCCCGGCTGTCAAAAGTAAACGCGGCTATAACCCGCTCGCCGTCGGCGAATTTAAAGAATTTCTGCACCGGATCCCCAAAGCCGCTCCTAGACAGCGGCACGCCGTTAACGCGCATGGTGTAAACCGTGCCCATATCGGTAAATAACAGCAGACTGGACAGAGTCGTTGCCGGCAGCACTTCCGCGATGGCATCGTCCTGGCGCAGGCGCAGTTTACTGGCATCGGTTCCCTTAGTGACCCGGCGGATCCAGCCGTCGCGGGTCAGAATGACCTGGGTTTCTTCCTCGACAATAAAATCTTCTTCCTGGTATGACAGCTCTGGCACTCCCTCAGCTACAATGCGGGTGCGCCGCTCATCCTGCAAACGCTTATGAGAATCGGCTATCTCTTGGCGGATGAATTTCCACAGAGCGGATTCGCTGCCTAAAATAGCCTCTAATTTGGCGCGCTGAGCCATCTTATCCGCCAATTCTTCGCGCACCAGCAATATATCCTTACGGCCTAGAGCATAAAGATGCAATTCCAAAATAGCATTGCTCTGCTCTTCGTCCAAATCAAAACGGGCCATAAGCCGTTCACCCGCCATTTTGCGGCCCTCAGACTGACGTATAATCTGAATAGCTTCGTCTAAAGCATCAAACACTTTCACAAAGCCTTCCAAAATGTGGATGCGTTTGCTGAGCTGGGCTACCTCATAGCGCAGCCGCCTTTCTGTCACTTCATGGCGAAATGCCACAAACTCCTGCAGTACCCGGCGCAGTCCCAAGCAGCGCGGCCCTTCCGAGGTCAGACAGGTCATATTGACGTGAAAAGTATCCTGCAGTTTGGTATGCTTGAAAATATAAGCCATCACCGCTTCAATGTCAGCATTGGCTTGGCACTCCAAAACGATGCGCACATCAGTCGTCGATTCGTCGCGCACATCGACGACTTGCGGCAATTTTCCCGTTATAACCAGATTTCCCAGATCTTCGACGAGACGGGCTTTATTAACCATGTAGGGAATGGAATCGATGACAATGGAGCGTATTTTGCGGCTGGTATCTTCCACGAAATAAGTACCGCGCAGGCGAATAGCGCCTTTTCCCTCGCGATATACTTTGGCCAAACTCTGGCGGCTTTCTAAAATAACTCCGCCAGTGGGAAAATCCGGCCCAGGGATGTAATCCAGCAAACGTTCTTCGGGCAGATCGGGATTATCGATCAGCGCTTCGCAGGCGCTCATCACCTCGCCTAAATTGTGCGGCGGTATATTGGTCGCCATACCCACGGCAATGCCCATGCAGCCGTTGATCAGCAGCTGAGGAACTTTGGTGGGCAAAACTACCGGTTCTGGCAGACGGTCGTCAAAGTTAGGCCGGAAATCAACGGTATCCTGTCCCAATTCCTCGACGAATTCCATGGCCATGGGCAGCAGCTTGGCCTCGGTATAACGGTACGCAGCCGGGCCGTCTCCATCGATGGAACCGAAATTGCCCTGGCCAAAAACCAAGGGATAGCGCATGGTCCAAGGCTGAGCTAAACGCACCATAGCCTCATAGACAGAACTGTCGCCGTGAGGGTGGTAATCGCCTAAGACCTGTCCCACCACTTTCGCGCATTTCAGGGTCGAGCGTTCCGGATAGAGGTGCAGAGCGTGATACATGGTGTAGAGGATGCGCCTCTGCACGGGTTTTAATCCGTCGCGCACATCGGGCAGAGCCCGCGAAGTAATCACCGAAACCGCATAATTCAGAAAGCGCGTGCGCATTGCGCTGTGCATCGGGGTCTCGATCACCTTTCCCAATGCGAATTCTTCGGGGTTCGATTTTTTAGCCACCAGTACCGCTCAACCTTCATAAAAACAGCGCTTTATCGCGCTGATTTTGTATATATCCCGCCTGTATATGTAAAATCGCAAAACGAGGCTTTATATTATACACCAAAAAACACAATAGTCAAAAAGCGCAGTGCCAAAATCGAACATATTCAAAGCGCAGGCAGAACAGCCACAACGCCAGGGCAGCAAGTAAGCGCCAAAACTACGTTTAGCGCTTACGTTTCGTCCGCTATACTATGATTGATGCTGCCAGTATGCAACAGTGAATAAGGATCAGCTGATTACCATAAATTATTGCTGGGCTAAAGCATTAATATAGGTTTGCCTATCGGCTTCGGGAATACGCAAAGCGTTCATCGCTTCGTTGATTTCCCAGCCCATGCTTTCCATTAAGCTCTTGATAGATGCTGCTACACCGCTGATGCGCCCCTCTTCACGGCCTTCCTTGCGGCCTTCCTTGCGACCTTCATCTACACCATTAACATATATCGCGTGACCCAAATTGCACATTTCATCTACCTCCTTTTCCATAGCCTGTGTCATCGGCAGAGAAAACTCATCCTGTAAAATTTGTTTCTTCTCCTGCGGAGACATAGCCCGCGACAGCAAAACAGTCAACAATTTCAAAATTCCAGTGCAATCCGCAGAATTTTCATCTCCTAAACAGACCACCACTACCGTCAAAAGATCATAATTGCCCACATCTTCCTGATAGTAGCCACGAATACTCTTAGGAGTCATTTGATAGCTGATAATCGTGTTGCGCCTATCCTTAGGCGGGTTAGTGCACAGCCAAATAGAATAAACTTTGCGCAGCTGTTCGTAATGCGATTGGGTAAATATAGTTTCTTTTTGCGACGACAACATTCTGGCGCAGTAATACACGCCGCGTTTTAAGATAGGATACCCAGGATAAAAATCAGCCTGGGCTTCCACATTGATTATCAAATGCAGGCTGTCATGCGTCCGAGGGACCACAGCGTTAAAATATATGTCAAAGTACACATCCCCCTCTGTGGGAGATGTCTGCGCATTAATCTGACCTTGCAGAAATGCTCCCGTAACGTCAGGGGCTAGCGGTACCTCTGATATTAAAGGGTCGTTTTCTATACATTGACCGGCAATAGCATCAACAGCAAAATCGTTAAATACGCCAACGCAGTCCTTCATGATCCAAGCTAAAACCGATTTTTGCGACAATAAGCGTTTGCAGTTTGAATCGTATGAAGTCTCCCCGACCGCAATGTCAATACTTGTACCCAGAGCTGTCTTCATAGAACTTAACGGCCTCCAGGCAATATTTTAGCATATTTTGCGGCAGCCTTAAACTACAGCCCCCCTGCGACTTGACTCACCAAAAAGCAGCTCGCCAAAAAAAGCCCCTAGCGAATACCTCTGCTGATATACTCAATAAGCCTGCTCCAGGGCAGGACGCCGCCGGGCAGGCTTATTGAGTAGTTTTTTACCAGCAAGGAGCGCTTGGGCTTCAGGCAAGACTAATTGATAGCCTTAGCTCCCCAAGGTCTGCCGGTAGCGGTACCGTTATAGTAGATATGCGGTACGAGGAACAACGCCCTGCCACCAATCGAGGTCACGCTATTTGGGATAGTCACGGAAGTTAAGCCACTGCATCCATAAAACGCAGTGCTACCAATATCGAGCACACCTTCAGGGATGGTCACGGAAGTTAAACTTTCGCAGAAATTAAACGCAAAACTACCAATCGAGGTCACAGTGTCAGGAATGGTCACAGAAGTTAAATTGTAGCATTCATTAAACGCACCTCTACCAATCGAGGTTACACCTTCAGGAATGGTCACAGAAGTTAAATTATAGCATTCATTAAACGCACCTCTACCAATCGAGGTTACACCTTCAGGAATGGTCACGGAAGTTAAACCACTGCATCCAGAAAACAGTGCAGCACGGACAGCAGTTATTTGATATAAAGCGCCTTCATATTCAAACGTCGCGGGGATTACCAACTCTTCGACAACAGCACCATCTTTTGATATAGATTTGCTTCCGTCAGCTTCTTCTGTTTTAGAATAGCCTAACATGCTCAAAGTTTGATCATCGAGAGCAACTGCGAACTGAGCAGTCACAGCTATCTTCTGAGTGGCCGTCTGACCGCCAAACGCGGCTGTAATAGTAACCGTACCCACATCTAAACCTTTAACCTTGCCGCCAGTTACCGTGGCCTTCGCCGTATCGCTGGAAGTCCAAGCCGCCTGCTGGGTCACATCGGCGCTCGTGCCGTCGCTGTAGCCCGCAGTCGCAGTTAGGTTAATGGTTTTGCCCGCCATCACGCTGACAGATTCCGCGTCTATGCTCAAAGAGGTTACTTCGGCATCGCTCACGCTGATCGTTTGGGTCGCAGACTTGCCCCCGAAGCTAGCGGTGATCGTGGCATTGCCCGCGGCTATACCCTTCACCGCGCCCTTATCCACGCTGGCGATAGCGCCAGCGCTGGAGGTCCAGGCTGCCGCCGCGCTCACATCGGCGTTAGAGCCGTCGCTGTACGTTGCTATAGCTTTCAGGCTGAGCGTATTGCCTATTACCACGCTGGAAGCATCCGCCTCGATAGCTAACGCTGTCAATTTGGGTGCAGAAACTGCCACTTTAATGTTCGCCTGACAATTTTCTAGCCTAGCGGTTATCATAGCGTTACCGGCAAGCTAAACCGTGGACGCGTCCGGGCACAGACGAACCTTCAGATTCCACGATAGCTACAGAAGCATTGCTCGTACTGAATAAACAGCTAGCGGTCACATCGCGGCTGGAACCGTCACTGTAAGTCCCCTCGACGCTGAGAGCCGATGTCAAACCAGCAATCACCTCAATGCCGTCTTGAGTAAAGGCAATGCTGACCAACGTAGCTTCTTGCACTTCTACGGCGCAGGAAGAGGAGAATTCCCCAAAGACCGCAGTAATCGTAGCTTTTCCGGCTTTTAAGCCGCGTATTATTGCTTTCGGCTGCGCACCGCCGTTCTCTTCCACGGATACCGAAGCCACAGAAGTGTCAGAGCTGAACCACTTAACCTTACCGTTTACATTAACGCTAGTGCCATCGCCATATCCCGCCGTGGCCTCAATAGCCTCAGAAGTATTGGGAAGAAGCTGCAAAACCGCGCGATCTAAATTCAAAGAGACGAGTTCCGGTGCGGAGACTACCGTTTGAAACTGGGCGACTACCTGACCGTCGCTAGAGATAGCTTTTACAGTAGCGGTGCCAGGTTTTAGCGCGGTGATATGGCCATCGGCATCTACGCTGACGATTCCCTCAGGCTCACAGACCCATTTAATTTCAGAGGTTATATCTGCGCTCGTGCCGTCGCTCATTTGCGCTATAACGTGCAAAGGCTCGGAAGCGCCGCTGATAATGGGCAGCACATCCTGTATCTCATGCCCTCCCGCATCGACACTGTATCCCAGAGGAACGGCATCGCTCACCGTTACGCTCACATAGGCGCTCAGCCCTCCCTCGGCAGAAGCGCCAATTTGCGTCTCGCCCAAAGATGCACCGGAGACCAAACCATCTTTTACGCTGGCGATAGTAATATCAGCGCTCGACCAAGTCACCCGATTGGTAATATCGGAGGTAGTTCCGTCTTTATATGTGCCTAACGCCTGCAGCTGCACGGTCATGCCCTGCGGCACCCGCGCCTTTTTAGGAGTAATGTCCAAGCGCACCAAATCGCTCGAAGCACCGCCGCCAGAGTAGCGGTACAGCCTATTCTCGCTGTCGGAACATCCAACCATGTTGCCCAACAGCGCGATCAGCAACAGACAAACTAAAGATTCAAATTTTACAGCAGCCTTAGACACTGACAATGGAACACCTTATAAAATAATTATAGATAATCCATTGCAACACAAATGTGTGTTTTTTTTTGCAAATATGTTAAATTAAGATATTTATATTGAGACAGAAGATTACTTTTAGCTCAGCTCCTCATTGCTGCCAAGGGAAGCGAAGTTCCCAGGAAAAAGAATTAGACTCGTCCAAATTCAAATTTATGAAAATCACAATTTTAGCTGTGGGCAAAATAAAAGAAAAATACTTCACCGAAGCCATTAAAGAGTACAGCAAACGCCTCAGCCGCTACGCCACCCTCAAGATCATCGAAGTTGATGATGAAAAGACTCCCGACCATGCCCCGCCCGCCCTGGAAGCCCAGATCAGACAGCGCGAAGGTGAGCGCCTGCTCAAAGCGCTCAAAGATGATGCCTACCTTATAGCCCTGGCCATTGACGGCCAAAGCCTGGATTCCCCCGCCCTAGCTCAGACCATAGAAAAGCTAGGCGTGCAGGGACATGCTCACCTAGCTTTTCTCATCGGCGGCTCGTTAGGATTATCTCAGGAAGTCTTGCGCAAAGCCGATCTCCGGCTGAGTTTTTCAAAACTCACCTTCCCCCATCAGCTCATGCGGGTCATCCTGCTAGAGCAGATTTACCGCAGCTTCCGCATCATCAAGAACGAACCATATCACAAATAGCGTTTATTCTCCGGTTTTATCGAGAAGTACCTGAGACAGACAGACGCAGAACAGCCCGTTAGCCAGCCACCACAGCCAGCCGAGGCCAGTGGGAATGAGATGCAGCAGCGTCGCGCCGGTGACCAGCTCGCTCAGCAGATACACGCCCCAGCCCAGCGTTATTCCGGCCAGCAAGCTGCGCAGGAAACGCTGTTTGGCGACAGCCATGGAAAGCAAAGCGGGAATTAAACAGCTGCAGACCAGCAAATTGCCGTGAGCATTCGCCCCCAAGAAGAAGACATCCCAAACCGGCATAGGCATAGCCAGCCAGCTGAACATGCCTTCAGCGCTGAACAAATACGGCAAGAAAAACAGACCGGAAGCGCCCAGAACCAAACCGGGTACTACTGCTGCCTTCTCACAAATGCAGCGCTTGCGGCTGAACGCTCCCAGCGCCAAGGCTAAAGCTAATGCCAAAAACAAGCGCACCGCATTATATACGCAGCCGACCTTGAAAACGGCTTTGCCAATATCCAAAGCTCCCGCGCCGATGACCTTGCCCTTGCTGTTCCAGCTCTTGCTCTGAGCAGTAGAACGCAGAATCTTTTTCAGCGCCTTAGGAGAATTTACACCCTGGCCAACCAACACGGCCGCAGCGCCTGCTACGTGAGGCGTAGCCATCGAGGTGCCCTGAAAAGCGTAATACCCCTGCTCTTCGGGATGGCGCATTTTAATGGTGTTCTGGTAAACGCCATCGACAACCCCATCGCCGTTGGCATCGCTGCGGGTATCGCCGCCGGGAGCCGCTATATCCACGCGCTGACCATAATTGGAATACCAAGCCAATTCCCCTTTGGCATCCAAGGCGGACACCACAAAACTTTCTTCGTAACCTGCGGGATAGCCCACGTTGCTGCGGTGCTCGTTGCCAGCCGCGCAGCAGACCAGCACTCCTTGGCGCTGGGCATAAGCCACAGCATGAGCCATTGCCTTAGCAGGCATAGGGCCGCCCAAGCTCATGTTGATGACGTTGGCCCCGTGATCGGCGGCAAAGCGAATGCCATCGGCAATATCCGAAACTCGGCCTGAACCAGCGCCAGACAGCACTTTGATCGGCATAATCGCCGCCTGCGGGGCCATACCGCACACTCCCACGCCGTTGTTGGTAGACTGCGCTATAGTACCGGCGACATGAGTGCCATGGGCATTGTCGTCCAGAGCCAATTTATTGCGGTTGACAAAGTCATAACCGGGCACGATCTTGGTTTTAGCTAAATCTTCGCAGGCCACAAAACCATTGGCTTTCTTCCAAGCTACACCAGTATCGATCACAGCTACGACAGCCCCACGTCCCTGGCTGAACTTCCAAGCAAAAGGAGCCTTGACCATCTGCATATGCCATTGATGTTTAAACAGGGGATCATTGGGATACGTCTGTCTGGCCATAGGCTGGCTCTCGCTGGCTGCCGCCGCAGCGGCGTTCATTTCTTCCTGTGTCAAAGAGACTACATAATTAGGCTCCGCCGATTCTACCAATTCGTCGCCGTTTAAACGAGCGATCAGCGGTTCCAGCTGTTCGCCGTCAACTGTAGCGACCATCAGGGAATTGTCCCGCGCATAAGGCGAGTTATACTGGAGATTTAGCCCATAACGCTCTTGCCAGCTGCGAATTTGCTCAGGCGTTAAACCGTCTTGAAGGTCAATGAGCAAATTGCCCTGACTGCTAATCCACGCTGTTTGCTCACACGAAGAAGCCCCCTTATTGGCATTTTGAAAAGCCAACAAATCAGCCGATGGAGCTGGGGCTGTCATATTCTCAGGAGATAAGCCGTTATCCCAAGCCAACAAACTGCTGAGAGCCAAGCAGCCCACAGCTAACCCAAAACCTTTTAAGGCGCTTTTTTTGTTCATGTTGATTATTCCTATCGTATATAAGTTATAGTAGTTTATATCAGAAATGTTATTGATGCTGAAATTGAGGGACTAAAATCTTTAGCAAACGCAGGCATTCAGCATCGTCAGATCGCTCACAGGCCCGGCGCAGTTCTGCAAAATGCTCACCAGGCCAGTCAGCGCCTGGCGGTGGAGCAGTGACTCTGGTAATTTTTTCTGCCTCGGTTGCCGCAGTTTCCTCTCCGGTGTTCACTAGTTCCTCGTGCATTTTTTCCCCGGGCCGCAAGCCTACAACTTTAATGGGAATATCGATGTCTGGCTCAAACCCCGATAAGCGAATAAGATTGCGGGCCAAATCAATTATCTTCACTGGCTGTCCCATGTCCAGGATGTATATTTCCCCCAAATGCGCCATTGAACCGGCCTCTAACACCAGAGTAACCGCCTCGGGAATGGTCATGAAATAACGGGTCATATTGGGATCGGTTACCGTAACCGGCCCACCGGCAGCAATTTGTTTTTTAAAAGTGGGAATAACGCTGCCCCGCGATCCCAGAACGTTGCCGAAACGCACCGCTGCCGAACCCGGAATGGCACGCTTGCGCATCAGCAGCTCGCCCATACGCTTGGTGACACCCATAACACTGGTAGGATTGACCGCCTTATCGGTAGATATCATAATCAGCTTCTCAGCCCCATATTTTTCCACCATATCCAGCAGAACTTCTACGCCAAAAACATTATTGGATACCGCTTCCGCGGGGCTGAGTTCCATCAAAGGCACATGCTTATGAGCGGCCGCATGAAAGACCACCTGGGGACGGTGTACCCTGAACAGCTCCTCCATGCGGGCCCGGCTGCGCAAATCTCCAATAAAGGAAATTACCGGGGCTGTGCGCAGTTCTACGCCTATTTCATAAATACTATTTTCGCCGCGCCCCATCAGCACCACGGAAGAGGCACCCAATTTTACCGCCTGACGGCATATTTCCGACCCAATAGAACCGCCGGCGCCGGTAACCAGGACGCGCTTGCCTTTTAGATAGCCCGCCGCTTTTTCCACATCAATAACCGCCGGGGCGCGCTCCAACAGATCTTCTATCTGCACTTCACGCATCCGGCTGACTTTAACGCTGCCAGCCACCACATCGCTAATGCGCGGCACCAAACGCAGCCGGACGCGGTTTTCAAAAGAAGCGCAAATCTGCACCAAACGGCGCAGCTCTTCCGGCGGCGGCGCGGCAGCGATTACGTCGCTGATCTGTTTTTGAGCAATAATGCTCTGCGCATCATTTAAGCCCCCCAGAACAGGTACTCCGTGAATGCGCAGGCGGCGTTTAGCTTTAGAATCTATAAAGCCGATCGGATTCCAGCCGCGTTTTTGATGCAGCATATCGCGAAGAATAAGCTCGCCATCATCGTTAGCTCCGAATATAAGCACCCGGCGCTGAGGTCCGGAAATATATGCGTCGCGCTGCTGAGCCAAAGAGCGCAGCCCTAAACGCACTCCACCCACCATCGCAATCCACACCAAGGCCGCGATAGGAGCGCAGGTGCGCGGTATTAGAGCTCCCCCCACGCATAAGGCCGCGATTTCCACAGGCACAGCCACTATAGCTACCGCACAGACTACCGCCCGCAGCTCATAAAGCCCGGCATAACGCCAAACTTTTTCATACAGGCCCAGCAAATAAAAGACCACCACTCCAAAAACGGCAACGGCCAAATAAATGCAAAGATGGCTGTTCGACAAAAAACGCTGCATAGCCAGCCAATCGAAATCCAAGCGCAGGCCTAAAGCGAGCCAAAAGCCCACCATAACCGTCAGAATATCGACAAAAGCTAAAGCCAATTTCTGCAGCAGATTCACGCGTTTCCTCGTAAAAATAATTAATCTATAGCGGTCAGTTTATCCCGCTGAGCATATATTTTTCCGACAGCCTTGCAAACCTTGTCAACAGTCTGCAAAGACATGTGAGAGCTGATAGGCAAACAAATTACCTGAGAGCTAATGCGTTCAGTATGCGTCAAATCCAAGCACCGGCACTGCTTGTAGGGCGTGAGCTTATGGCCAGCAGGAGAGAAATAAGCCCGGGTAGGTACGCCTTCAGCGCTCAGCGCTTTAGCCAATACATCCCTGTTGATGCCAAACTCTTCCTCATTGACTAAAACAGCAAAATCTTTATACGAGGGACGCGCTTCTTCGCGAATCTTCTGGAACGATAAACCCGGATAAGCGGACAAACGCTCTTTATAGGCCTGGGCTATAGAATTGCGGTGTTCGGCATACTCATCTAAATGCTTCAAAGCTGCCCACCCTAAAACGGCATGGAATTCTGACATACGGCCATTTAGACCCACATGCGGACAGTCATAATCACCGGGATTGCCATAATCTCGCCCGGCTTTTACCCAGTCAGCAATACGGGAATCAGAGGTTGCGACGATGCCGCCCTCCCCGGCCACCAGCAGTTTTGTAGGCGACAGGGAAAAGACTTCAAAGACTCCATGTCCGCCAAGTTTATGGTCATGATATAAAGTTCCCATACCGTGAGCCGAATCGGAAAACACTGGGACACCCGCGCTCTTGCCAACTTCTAGCAGCCGCTCCCAAGCGGGAGGATTGCCAAAAGTACTGGCAGCCATAATGCCTACAGTTTTAGGATTAATAGCTCGGCGCACTTGCTCGGCATCTACCGTAAAAGTATCCGGCTCGACGTCGACAAATACAGGAGCAAGATTATTCCAGTATAAAGCATGAAAAGTGGCCATAAAGGAAAACGAAGGTACAATAACCTCGCCTCCAGGCGGCAGCTGCAGAGACTGCAGAGCTAAAATCAGCCCTGACGTACAAGAAGAAACCGCCACAGCCTGGCTCACCCCAAGATATTCGGCCACGCTGTCTTCAAAACGCCGCAGACAAGGCCCTTTGGTCAGCCAGCCCGAGCGGTACATGCCTTCCAGTTCGGGGCAAATCTCTTCCCAGGCCGGAAGCGTAGGCTGGGTAAAGGGCAAACCCTGCGGAAATACTTTAGGGCCTCCCAGTATCGCTAAATCAGTGCTCATGATTTTCTTCTTTCTCTTCGTTCTGTTTAAAACCGGGGTCGCCGCTGCGCTTGGCCCATCCCCTTCCATAGATGCCGGCGCTGTCGCCAAGCATAAAAAAAGTTCTGGCGATAATTTGCAAATCCAGCCAAAACGAATAATTATCGATGTATTCTATATCCAGCTCGATGCGTTCCGGCCAGCTGAGAGTATTGCGCCCGCTTACCTGAGCCAGCCCCGTAAGCCCTGGAAGGGCTTCCAAACGACGGCGCTGATGCTCAGTATAGGCCTCGACTTGATAAGGCAGAGTAGGGCGAGGTCCCACAATGCTCATTTCACCGCGCAGAACGTTGAAAAGCTGAGGCAGCTCATCCAAAGACCAGCGCCGCAAAAAATTCCCTGTACGGGTTATGCGCTGGTCGTCCGCGTCTATTTCGTAACCGGCCCCCAGACGTTCAGCGTTGCGCACCATAGTCCTCAGCTTAAAAAAAGGAAACACGCGGCCATTTTTGCCTACGCGCTTCTGCACAAAAAACACAGGCGCCCCGTCATCCAAATAAACAGCCAGCATACTCAGCATTATTATCGGCGACAAAAGTACGATACTGCCAGCTGCCCAAATTATATCAAACAGCCGTTTTATAATCCTATTCGGTAACGCCTGAGGGTGATTGCTTTTCATACTAAAGTTTCAGAAACACTACTGGACGTACACAGTCGTCGCTGTCACTGACAAAATTGCCTTCGGTGCTGATAATGCCGTTGCTTCCAATAAAAGAAGCATAAATAGGGTCTACCCCTGGAGATCGCAGCCAGCAAAGACAGTTGCCTTCATCTATGTAAGCCCCCTTGGAAGCGGCGTAACTGGTCGGTTTGCAGATACGCTCGGTATCGCTCTTGAACAAGGTATTGGCTTCATCCAGGCTTAATAAGAAGACATTGTCAAAAGTCGCGTTACCCCCTGGCGTACCGTATTTATCGTTATCCCAATTATCTATCATAGAAGGCATTATGCACTCTTTTTCAGTGGTATTAAATGCCTTGCTGAAAAACTCACCATTCAGCCAGCGCCGCAGATCGCAGTTTTCCCAGGTAATATTCTCATTAACGTGATGATACTGCCGGCAGTTCATAGCCCAGCGGGTAATGACCATAAGTTTATCATCAGTGCGCTTCAGCACCAGCCACTCGATAGGCAATACTTCGCCGCTGGGTCCCTGGGTGTAGTTGCCAAAGTGGAAAGAATCTCCTTCCTGACATGTTTTATAGACCGATGAGGCCAAAGTAAACTGCGGTGTTTCAGTATCGCTGTCCAGGCGATGCCCACACTTAGAGCAAAAAGTATCCTCATCGTGGTATTCAGCTCCGCAGTTCGGGCACAGTGATACCAAAGAAGTCCCGCACTTGCGGCAGAAACGGCTGTCAATATCGTTGACAGTATGGCAGCTGGGGCATTCGCGTTCCTTAACAGCGGCCACAACATTGCTGACAATTTTGCTTTCTTCCGCAGTCGTTTTTATAGCGCGGCTCTTGTCAGTGCTCACTGACGGACGCTGCCAGGCAATTCCCTGCGCTTTGCACCAGCATCCTATCGCCCAGACTGCTTTTTCAAAATCTATACCGTAGCCGTTTTCCAAGACGGATAAAATTGAATTGGCTTCAACGCGCGGGTCAGAAGTCAATTTCATCGAGGCCGCATTGCATTCAAATGCAGCGACCAAAACAGATATCCGCCACGGCTCCGCCTCTTTGAGAAAGCTCCACAGCACGCTGCGAAACGCCGGTGAGGATGATTTACATATACCAGGATATCTCGATATCAGCTGACAAAAAATATCCTGCGCCTTTTGATCAGTCATATTAGGTCCATGTTCAATAAATAAGGGATAACCGTTTTATTATAACATATATTACAAGCAAGTGTAAAATACTCTTTAGTTTAATCTCATTATTTAAAGCACACTGCTTAGTTCGTAAGTTAGCTGATCACTAACTAAATGATATTACCTATTGACCCAATGTCGTTAACTTAAGGCTCAACGACATTGGCAATGTTAACTCATATACAATTATC
>JAUNIO010000112.1 GCA_030535355.1 bacterium
AGGCGGGCGTCCGAACTGCTCGTTCCGAACGCCAGAAGATATTAGCACTTTGCAGAGTGCATGTCAAGAGTATTTGTCATTATTTATTACGGAATCACGGAATCGCATGCCTAGCTTTCTCACGTTATGTAAACGCTGATTAATGCAGCGTTTACATAACGTGACTTGGCGGCACTCAGCAATATGTTAACGTATGCGATTAAGCTTTTTTAATTATTAAGTAACTGCTAGATTTTTCTATCAGTTTAACGTACCCTCTCTGTCGCATTCGCAACTTCTCCCCCTGCTCCGTCTAGGGGCAATGTCATTTAGTTAAGGCTCGATGACATTGGCAATATTAGCTCATATACAATTATCGTCACGGTCATGCCCGCGCACATGCAAGCATATGACACACGCTAGACCTCGATTCCCCCAACAGTCTTGGGCACCCCATCTGTCGCAGTCGCGACGTCTCCCCCTCACATCCTTTAGGGGAGTCAGATAGTTCGCAAGTTAGCTAATCGCTAACTAAATGATATTACGTCTAGGGGAAGTTATAATGTGCAAATGTCAATGCACGCTTAACAGTTTAGAGGAAGCGCTAATATTGGCAATTAAGCGTAATGCTATTAATAATCAGCGCTTCCTTAGATAAACATCTTATTAAATTGGGTTTAATAGCTAGAATGTAATCAGCTTTTCGGTTATTATACGAGTGTATCACAGGGTATAAGGAATACATTGACAAAATGCCAAGCGCAGCAAGCTATTTTCATAAGGAGGCATCACATGGGGAGCAGTAATAAAAATAAAACGCGCGGTGCCGTACTGATCATGACTATGATGGCTATCTGCCTGACGTTTATGATGATTTACACCGTAGTGCAAACGTCAGGGGTTGGGCTGAGCACTTCCTCATCCTTCTATGATCGCGAAGCCGCTCTAGCAGCGGCCCAGTCCGGTTTAGACTATGCTGTTACCCAAATGCAGCTCAATCGCGATTGGAAAGGCGATAGCAACCGCAAATATTGGCATAATTCCGGCGACAGCTACAAAGATTACTCCAATGAAGACTTCAAAGTTATCGAAAGCAACGGCAACGTCGTAGGCCTGCTGACCAGCAAAGGCGGATACAAAACAGCGTTTCGCATTAAGTTCAACTATGAGTTCACTACCAAAGAAATAGAAGATGGCTGCTTGAAAGATGTGCCCCGCAACACTTTTTCTGAAACTATAGGCGGCAGTGAACCCATCACGTCCATTCCCATCGATATGCCCTACGTTAGCATTAACAATTTTAATAACGCCAAAGAAGCACTCATGTACCGGGCCAATACAGATGGTAAGGGCATCAATTTTGAAACCGCTAATTTAGAACTAACCGGTAAGGATGACACTACAAGATTATATGCTAACCACGTCCCGCCCCAGCGCAGCTGCATCATTGTCGAAGGATTATCCGGTTACGGCCTGCGCAACTGCACAACACCAGAACAGATTTTGCAAAATGGGAAAAACGAAGAATATAACCCTAACCGAGTGGTACGCCGCTATGTAGAATCGTATTATACCTTTAACGCACCTCTTTTAAAAGGGTTTGCTGTTTATGCTAAAGGAGAACTGCAAGCTACCGTTCCCAATAATATGTTGGTAAAATCCGTCGGCTATCAATCTTCAGAATATAAAATACCCTCTCCTGGCTCCCTATGCAGCGGTTCCAAAATAAGCATTGATGGCAAGCTCTGCACTCATAACGGCACAGTTTATAGCCCTATCACCCCGCAGTTTACTACAGATGATACGACATACAAATATGCCAGGTATTCAGGCAAATCATTTAAACAGAAATTCTTTAAGCTATTTGGAAAAAATATTGAAGATTACAAAGAAGTTCAATTTCAAAGAGCTCCTATTGAGATACTCAGTGATGCTGACAAAGAAAAAGTATATGAATTAAATGAAAGTCATTTAGCTTCTGCTTCCAACAGCAGCGGCAATCAGCTGCGCAGCGGCTTATATCAATGGCATCTCACTAAAGACAGCACCGATACAGACAAATCGTATGAACTGCGCTATTATCCCAAGTTTACCATAGATGATACGACAAAGCAGCCCATTCCTAATTCGGATTATGAGTACAAATATGAAATTATAGTTGCCTCTTTATCCGATGATCCGACTCAGAATCAAGTAACCATTCAAGATGCCGCTGGCAAAGACGTAACAATTAAGAAATCGCTTTTGATAGATAATGCACCCAAAGGAAAAATATCCTTGGGCTTAGGTTCGGATACCGATAAAATTACCTCGCCTGTTTTAAACCTATCAGGAGAGGTTTATTGTGGCGGTGACTTGGCCATTGGGGCCGACCTAAGCGAAATCAAAAACGTCTGTCCCACCGTCAATATAAATACCTACATTCCCCCGAGTTCCACTCCCGGCCAGCAAAATAACAAAAAAACCGAAGGTGTGCTGATGGCCGCCGGAGACATGACGCTGCTCTCAACCATAAAAGGCAGCGGGGCAATTGTGGCCAAGGACAGCAGCGGGCCTAAAGATATTAAATTAATTGGTGAAAGCGCCCTCAGCAGCAACAGCACGGGCATTGCCGTTTACGGAAAGGACATTAATTTAATGTCTTTAGATATGGCAACAACCGCGAACCTCGCAGATAAAGGAAATGGTCAAGGTACAAGTGGAACAGGTAGTGAAGGTGAATATAAACCATACACTAATGATGCTGTAATATTAAATGATTATAATGAACTATACACCCTTTATACAAATGGATCACTAAACAACGATCCACAAAGTTGTGGTTTTGATTTGAACACAGCTAAAACTGCGTTGGCAAATTATTACGCTGCCAAGCATGCTACCATAGAAGTTGAGAGTGGTCATAGTACTAGCAATGGTTTTACATTTACTATCAAGTTTCTGAAAACAACTGGTGGAGACGCAGACAGTACTAAGCTTACAATAACTTTTGATGCTTCTAGTCCCGACGTACAGCTTCAAGCTAAGATGTATGATGGTGGCACTCAGTATACTTATGATTATACAGGTATAACAGAATGGACAATACCAGAAAGTTCTTATATACCATATATACCGGGAACAAATAACTCGCCAACGACTACCCCAACTATCAATGACGATATCGAAGAAGACGGCACCTACGTCCGCTCCAACGATTACTCCAGCAAAGGCGTCTGCTACGGCGACCAGGTCTTCAACGGCGTCATCTGCGCCACAGATAACTTCAAAGCCGATCTAAAAGGCTACAAACTCATCATTAACGGTGCCCTGCGCGCCGAAGGCACATCGGGCACCCAAAGCGGCACCATCACGCTGGACTGCGACAACGTCGATCTGACTTACGATGAAGAATGCGTGGCCAAACTGCTGCCCCGCTACTGCGGTCTGACCTGTGAACTCTGGAACTGCTGGTAGAAAGGAAGAATTTTAGTAATTTCTTCTCATATCAGCTTTACTTTGCCGTCAAGTGTCGTTATATAATCTGCGAAAGACAATAGGTTAACAAAATCATGGAGGTGTAATTATGTCCGTCAGCGGCGTAAGCAATTCCAACAATTACGATAATCAATATCAGGCGCAGGCGCAAAACAATGAGGCGCAAAACGTTGAGCAAACTCAGACTGTTGAGACCGCAGGCGAGTCGTCTTATACCAGTTCTACCGGAGAAAGCGACTCCGCTAACGAGACATCCAGCACCGCCAGCACTTCCTCAACAAAACAGCTCAATGAAGGTGAAGAGCTTCTGGCGGGCAAATCCACACAGAAAGGCAGCGTTGACTACTTCTCCGGCAAATCGGTAATCACCGACCCCGACACTGTCATCGATATCGCTAAAATCATGGACAAGCACCACGCCAGCAACATGAAGCCGGAGACTTTAGCTGGCTACCTCAGAGAAGAGGGCTACAACGTCGAAGTCGTCAAAATGGGCAACCGTTACGCTATCCAGTTTGAAAACGGCGATTTCTTCTATGACTCCGACGGTGACGGCAATTTAGGTACCAAAGACGTCAACATGCAGCTGGCCCTATCCATGGTTGAGCAGCAGTACGGCGTCGATTTAACCGCCCTGAAAAATTCCAAATACACCGCTATGTACATGGGCGGCCACGGCGATGATGAGGGCGGAGTCGGTGATCTGAGCGCTTTAGACGGCATAAATGACGCCGAAAAAGCCAATAAGAAACCTTCTTCTGAGACTATGGCAATTCTCGACGATTTAGACGAGGAATTACAGGCCGCTGGTTATCGCGGTGAAAAATCAGCCTACGATCTGTGGGCGGACGATGAACTCACCAATACCCTATTCAGATACGGTATTGAGGAACCCTCACTGCCCGATACCAATGACAAAACCTTTGAAAGCGCTATGTCTATGTTCGGTGCCGCACTGAGCATCGCTGCAGCTCAAACAGCTGAGCAAGAACAACAATAGAACCTGCTGTCTTGAGCGTATAAATAATCCCTGTCGGCTTAATTCATCAGCCAACAGGGATTGTTTATAAAAGGATCGTTTACAGAAACAATAAAGTAGTCCTAATATGAATCGCAGAAAGTTTCTTCAAAACACAGCCCTAGCAGCAGGCAGTTTCTTTCTCAGCGCCTGTTCTAAAGTGTCAGGCCTGAAAGGACCAGCAACAGAAGAGCAAGCTCCGTCATCCCCGGAAAATAACCATACTACCCCTCCAAACAACACAGCAGGAAACAACATGAACATAGTCTTATTAACTGGCAGTCCCCGCAAAAATGGCAACACCAATTACTTAGCCGAACAGTTTATGCGCGGAGCGCAAGAAGCCGGACACTCTGTATTCCGTTTTAACGCCGCAGAAAGCGAAGTCCATCCCTGTATTGGCTGCAACCACTGCGGTATGAATGGGCCATGTATTTACAATGACGATTTCACTAATATTTTGCGCGAAAAAATCATAAAATCCGAAATGGTTGTATTTTGTTCCCCGATGTACTATTTTGGATTTTCCACCCAGCTAAAAGCAGTCATCGATCGTTTTTACGCCATAAACGGCACGCTGCATAGTTTTAAGAAATGCGCCATGATTATGGCATACGCAAACACCGCCAGCAAAGACGCCGAAGCCATGATAGCCCATTATCACACGATTGCCAGTTATATGGGATGGCAGGATGTGGGAAAAGTCATTGCCCCCGGAATTTGGACGGCCGGTTCTATTAAAGGCAGTAAATACTGCGACGAAGCCTATAGGCTCGGCCGTAGCCTTTAATTTCAGCTTTGATTTCTAAATGTCAGATGATTAACATCTCGCTGCCATTTATCTATCTTCAGAATACTCTTTATAGGTGCATTTTCCGCAAGATGGACAAATATCGATAGCCGATAATTTAAACTCCAAAGGATAATGACAATGAGGACAGCGTACAGTCAGCATCATCCACACTAACGAACCGACAATTAAAATACCAGCCAGTGTTAAGGCCCAAGGATTGATACTGAGGCATACGCCGGTTTCAGAGTGGCTGAACATTCCCCTAAAGACAAAATACAAGCCCATAAACATAACAAATAATCCCACATATCTGTTTATTGAAGGGTCTTTCATTATACTGCCTCACCAGTCAGAATAATCATTCAGCTCAATTCTGAACCATATTAACTAAGCATCAAAATTAGCTCTCACCGTTTAAACCATATCAAATACTATTTAAGAGAATCTTTAAGACACTCCAGCATCAGTTTAGCTCCATCGTGGCCTTGCTCAGCAGCCCTAATCAGATATTTTATGCCTTTGTCAATATCTTTTGGGACACCATTATCACCTTGAACATACAATTTGCCTAAAGCAAAACAGCTTTCCGGCTCACCAGTTTCTGCGGCCTTGCTCAGCCATACGACAGCCTGACGTGGATCGCGTTTTACTCCTCTGCCTTCTAGATATAGCAATCCCAAATTAATCTGGCTAAGTACAACCCCGCTTTCTGCAGCCCTCTGCAAATAACCCGCTGCCTTCTTTGGGTCGCTCTTCACACCTTCTCCGCTCAAATACATCATACCTAAGTTATACTGGGCCGCAGCGTGATCTTTATCTGCCGCTTCGCTATAAAATTGCATAGACTTATCCAAGTCTTTAGGAACATTATAGCCAAAAAAATACATAACTCCCAAAGTAAAAAGCGACTCAGCATCACCGGCAGCAGCCTTTTCTTCCAATTCAGCAGTATCAGCTGGATAAGCGTCGGTATATTCAATCTCACCATGTTCAGCGTAAGCTATTAAATCTGGTAAAGCTCCAGACGGTAGGCTATCCATGCTAACTGCCTGAGCAGGCAGCAGTGATGTAAACAATAGCAAAGAAGTACTGAGCATACCTTTAACGCTAATAACCCGAGCAGCCATTTCTCTTGACCTCAAAAATACAACTTTATAATAAACCGGAAAGAGCCTTAGCAAAACAAACCTTTTTGCTTCGAAAAACCTTTAACGACGCTAACCAATAAACAAAATTATACCGTGCCCTTCGCAGAATTGCAATTATTTAAACGCTATTTAGTTAAAACTAATCGAATAGTTGATACATTAAGTCTTAAAAATCAAAAAGACCATCTTTACTCAAGACTAGACTCAAGAGTAAAAACAGCCTCTTTGCATCAGCTCAGCGATTTTATCTACACAGCA
>JAUNIO010000029.1 GCA_030535355.1 bacterium
CCACAAACCACGATTTAAAAATCGCTTTTGCTTGCTCCTCTAAATTCTTGTTTATAGCAGTATTAATAGCAATTTTGTTATCGAGACATTCACATATTGCAGTAACTTTCCTTTGCATTGCTAATTTCGGAAATGAAATTGGCATTCTCTTAAAATCTTTTAGAACAATCCTTGGAATAGCTGATCCAGATCCATAATTATCTCTGACATCTTTTTTTGTGAAAGGGGATTTTAATGTGTAATACAAAAACTCTGGAGTAAGCTTATTTCTATCAACCCTTAATATGGCAATAGACGATAAAAGTGCTGGCTTTTCTTGTTGTCTATAAATAATAATATCTTCGAAGAATCGCGCGCCATCTTTACCAACAAGTATATCGCCTATTTCTGGCACACACCCCTGTTTTCGTAGAGCCCCATAATCCTCTGAGCTGATTTTTCTACACGAAGAAAAATCGAAACCATATTCCGTAAAGTCCTTCACAGAAGCCATATACTCTCCTGTATCTACGCTCGGAGGGCTACTGTGTGCCCCATCTGTAATGAGAACACAAACCTCATCAAGTGTCAATTGTTCCCATTCAAATCTCATACCCAATCGCCCCCAGTTTCAAACATCCAGCCAGTTTTCCTCAAGTTCCCGTTTCAGCTCCACGAATACCGCAATATAGCTCGTTTTCATTTGGCGGATAATATTTAACGCCTGTTCATCGCTGTAAGTATGCGCCAGCTCATTTCGAGCTTCCAGCAGTTCCAGCCAGGCTTTTTCATCGCGGATCATATTACACTGAAAAGCGATTTTCAAAATGCCCCGCGGCGAACCTATCTTCTCCGCGAATCTGCCGTGCGCTTCCAACACCGCTTTCATGAGCTTCCAAGACTGCTCAAAGCAAATCTCAAACAGCCCCACAATGCCGGTCTGTTCCACAATGCTGTAAGGTTCCTCCAACTTCAGCCCCTCCTGTAAGTTCAGGAGCGCTTTGCAAAAATTATCATACTTTTTCATATATCACGATGCCGTCCCGCTCTATTTCATTTTTCAGCTCAGCGCTGATGTCTTTGTCCAAATTGACCACATCGAACATCAGCAAGGTGTGCGCTTTTTCTTCCAGATCGTAATAAAAATTCAAAGAATCGCCGCCGCTTACCGCCAGGTCAATATCGCTTCTTTCCTGATGGGTTCCCCTCGCACGCGAGCCAAACAAAATGACCTTGCGAATGCCGTACTGTTCAGCATAAGCACATATTTCATGCAATAAATTATCCGGCAGGTTAAACCTCATACCCAATCGCCCCACCAAACATAATCACAAACTATCCGTATCCACAACGGAGCATAAATGCTCATCTAAGCTCCAGAGTTTCACATTCAAATGTTTTTTATGCTTGGTTTTGTATCTAAAATACTACGCCAAAATAGACATGTCACCTAGCCCCATAAAGCGCTGCTGCGCATAATCGGGGAACTTCTCCGCAATCTTTAACAAATCATCATCGGCTATTTCATTTTTATTATACACCCACGGAAAATCGTCGTTCAGCACGTTCCTTATAAGATCGGAAAGCCGTTCGGCACGATCGCGGCGCTGGTTCCCGTCTTCAATATGCGCAATGTGATTGCCGGTCTCAATGATCGCGGCCAGAGGCAAAATAAATCCGTTTCGTTCGCTTATCATCCGCTCCATCTTTTGCACGACGTTTTCGCGCTCTTGGTTGCGTTTCGGCACATCGAGAATGTTTAGCAATATGGAAGTATCGATAAAATATACAGTTTGCATCGGTCAGCTCTCCAGCCAGTCATGAAACTTTTGCAAATTATCAGTAGGCCTGGTAATAGATTTTACAAATTCATCATTTTGCGCTAAGTGCCCAGCGGTTCCCTTAGCAGCTAAACGGTAAAAATCGGGAAAATCTACCATGCGCAGAAAATGACTGCCGCCGTCCTCTCTATCCCGGTAACATACCACTACTCCCTCGGAATTGCCGTCGTCAACAGCATCCATCAAAACGGGATTATGCGTAGTTATTATCAGCTGAAGCTGCCGTTCTTTAGCTATGCAGTAAATCATCTTCAGTAAACGCTTTATACGGCTGGGATGAATACCGCTGTCCATTTCTTCCATGACAATTGTGCTGCCCGGTTCTTCGCTATACACCAACGCCGCTAGCGCCAAAGAGCGCAGCGTACCGTCGGAAAGCCGTTTGGCATCCATCGGATATTGATTGTATTTCTCCGTCAAGGCCAAAATGACGTCATTTAGTTGGGTCGTGATAAACTCAATATTCTCAATTTCGTTGTCCGGCAGATTGCGAATAACAGAGATAATATCACCCTTAAAACTTGTCCGCCCCTCTTCCGTTTGGCATAAGGCATACAACACCGCCGATAAATTAGAACCGTCAGGCTTCATTCTTTCTTCGCCCAGACGGACATAATCGCGCATAAGTTCGGTTTGCGGCTGAAAAAAGAACATCTTTGTCAGCGCGCCCACAAGCGTTTGGGTATCTTGGCGTATTTGCGACGACGCTTCACTGCCGGCAGGCAATAAACCGTCTATTTGCGACAGCACAGACCTATTGAGGTTAAGGCCGCCAATTATGCGATCGCTGCACGCACCACTGTCAGACAGGCAATCGATGAAGACATCTCCGTCTTCGTTTTGGGCAGTGGTAAATAACAGTTCTGTCCTCTTGTCATAAACTTGCGTCAGACTCTCTTTCTTGAGCTTAACGCCTTTCTGCACAGTAATTTCTATTCTATAGACCAGTTTATAGGAAGCACCCTCCCAAGTACAGCCCAATTCAAATGAAGTATGCGGCATTTGCGGGCAGCCAGCGCTGCCTCCGCGAATAACGCCTGCCGTATTGCGCGAGCCATCCATAATGACAGCCAAAGACTGCCCGGCGGCGCTTTCCGACAAAATGCGCAGCGCCTCTATTATATTGGTTTTGCCGCTGGCGTTAGAGCCAATCAAAATGGTTAAATCAGCCGCGCTTAACTCCGCTTGCGCTAAGCTCTTAAAATGATGAAAGAAAAACGACGTTATCATAAATCTATCACCCTCTCAAACCTCATACCCAATCGCCCCTAAATTCTTGCGGATCTTCTCTTCCAATTCATGGGACTTGGCAAACAGGCCAGACAGCTCCCCCGTCAGCCGCCTCATCTTCTCCTCAAAGGGCTCGCCGTCGTCCTCCTGCTCCTCAATACCCACATAGCGCCCCGGCGTCAAAATATAGTCCTGCTTGGCGATCGTCTCGAGATCAGCCACAGCGCAGAAGCCCTTGACATCTTCAAGGCTGCCCTCTTGAAATGCGGCAAAAGTCTCCGCCAGTTTGGCTATATCCTCATCCGTGAAATCGCGGTGCTTTCTGTCCACCATGTAGCCCATCTTGCGAGCGTCGATAAAGAGCGTCCGGCCCTTCTGCTTCTTGTCCTTCGTGATAAACCAAAGAGTCACGGGGATAGTCACACTGTAGAAAAGCTGGGTGGGCATGGCGATAATGCCTTCCACCAGATCGTCTTCGATAATGCGCCTGCGAATTTCACCTTCTCCGCTGGACTGCGTGGAAAGCGCCCCGTTGGCCAGCACCAAACCGATTTTTCCACGGGGGGCGAGATGGTAAATCATGTGCTGGATCCAGGCGTAGTTGGCATTGTTCGCCGGAGGCACTCCATATTGCCAGCGCTTGTCCTCCTTGAGCTTATCCTGGCCCCAGCCGGAAAGATTAAAGGGAGGGTTAGCCATGATAAAATCAGCCTTCAGGCTGGGATGAAGATCGTTGAAAAAGGTATCCGCCTGATAGGCTCCCAGGTTGGCGTCGATGCCCCGAATGGCCAGGTTCATTTTGGCCATCTTCCAAGTGTCGGCGTTGGATTCCTGACCGTAAACGGAGATTACCCCCCGCCTGCCGCTGTGAGCCTGGATAAACTTAGCGCTCTGCACGAACATGCCGCCGCTGCCGCAGCAGGGATCGTATATGCGGCAGTTCGAAAAAGGACAGAGCACCGCCACGATGGTCTTAACTATGCTGGCGGGAGTATAAAACTCCCCGCCTTTAACTCCCTCGTAGGCCGCGAACTGGGCGATGCAGTATTCGTAGGTACGCCCCAAGAGGTCTTTGCTCTCTTCGGTATCGTCCATGTTCATGTTGGTAAACAGGTCCACCACCTCGCCCAACACCCGCTTGTCCAAATCGGGGCTGGCGTAATTCTTGGGCAGAACATTCTTAAGCTTGTTGTTGTCCGCTTCCAAGGCCCGCATGGCGTTATCGATCACCGTGCCGATTTCGGGGGTATGAGCTGCAGCGGCGATCCGTTCCCAGCGGGCGCTTTCCGGCACGAAAAAGATACCCTCTTCTTCATAAGCGTCAGGATCGTCCTCAAAACCGTCTCCCTCGGCCAAAAGCTCTCTGTAGCGCCTCTCAAAAGCGTTCCCGATGTAGCGGAGAAAAATTAGGCCCACGATAACCTTGCGATAATCAGCGGCGGGAATATGCCCCCACAGCACGCAGGCCGCTTCCCATATCTGTTTTTCAAAGCCAATGTTAGCGCTGCTGTTCGCCATTTGCCCAATACCACACTTTAATAATACTTTTTTGCCTCAAAGCAATTAGACGCCCCAAAAGCTATCCCTTTGCTCAATCCAGCGTTATACTCGGAAACAAAGCGCAGCCTAAGCCGCAGAGCCATTCTTCACCCCCTTAGCTAGGAAAAGCAAGAGCGCTGAAGAAGTCTTTTATATAAAACATTTTATAAAACATTGTAGATGCTTTGCCCATGACTAGAGAACCGCAGCATACCAAGGAAAGACATAGAAAAGCTCCCCGCCTCATAAGCTGTTTGTTCAAAGCAGTCTGCACAATAATTATACTATTGTCAATAGCTGCATACAGAACAATCGCAGTTAAGTACACATCCAATGACATCGTCTATAACGGTTACTTCGGGCATACAGTCATCGGCACGACAAATAAAAACCCAGGACAATATATATTTGAAGTACTAGGTCCGAGCATCAAGAAAGAGCCAAAACATTTCAAAATACGCCCGGGTACAACCGCCATTAATAATGATATTTCTATATATAATTGCGGCATCTTCCTAGCGGCATACAGCATTGAGCTGCCGGAAGGTTTAGCTACCATAGGCAGTGCAGCTTTCAAAAACACAGAAGGCCTAAAATCAATAGTTATTCCCAACAGCGTTACTTTTATTGACAGTAAAGCTTTTCAAGGCTGTACTGAACTGGAATCCATAACCCTATCCAACAGTCTGACTGCTATTCCCGATCAATGCTTTACCTGGTGCAAATCGCTGGAGAGCATCGCCATACCTGCCAGCGTAAACAAAATCGGCGCTGGTTCATTTGAGAAATGCCATAGCTTAAAATCAATAACCATTCCCAATAGCGTATCTTACATTGCTGGAAACGTTTTTGCAGAATGTTCTAATCTGTCACAAGTCACTTTATCTAATCGCGTCACCACCCTTAGACCCCTAACTTTCTATAAATGCGTCAAATTAAAAAACATAGTTATCCCGGACAGCGTAACTACTATTTGCGCCCGCGCTTTCGAAAAGTGTACCAGCCTAAAAACAGCTTCTGTGCCCAGCACTGCTAAAATCGAAAAGGATGCCTTCCCGCCCCATACCAAAATCATCAGACGCCCTACAGCAAACCATAAATAATAATCTCCATACGCAGGCCCTTTCCCTGGGCCCTGCCTTCGCCCGAGATAAACGGGGAAGATTTTCATAAAGTACTGGTAATTTCCACCAGCCTGCGGGCTAAGAGCATTTACGACATATTAACCGAGCAGCTAATCGCTGAGGCCTGAGATGCGGGGCACAAAGCCGCTCATATCAGCCTGAGCCTGCCGCGCAGCGATAAGCAGCTTACCACTGAGGCAGGAGATATGTTTTGGATTCCGGCAAGCTGCTCACCAATTCATACCGTCCCCCAGCAGAAAGCTTTCGATGCCTATATAAAAAATTCCGTCGCTGTCATAGCGGGGCACGATATTATCCTTAACCACAATAATTTTCTTAAACGAATCCCCAACTCTCCGCAAGGAATGGCTTTCCTGCAGGCGTTTGTCCTCATCTGCCACGCTCAGGGCTGACTGTATATAATATCTAGCGCTGCCTCGATTGGCCACAAAATCTATTTCCAACTGGGTACGCATCTTCTTTCCAGAAGCATCTTTATGATTATACTCCACTATGCCGACATCAACATTATAATCTCTGTATAAAAGCTCATTAAAGATAATGTTCTCCATAACGTGGTTTTCTTCCAGCTTACGGAAATTGAGACGGGCATTTCTCAGCCCCACGTCGGAGAAATAATACTTAAGCGGTGAACCTATATATTTTTTGCCTTTAACGTCATAGCGCTGAGCCCGATACACCATGAAGGCATCTACGAAATAATCTAAATATCTGGCAATAGTGTCGTCACTAACAGAAGCTTTTTTTAAGCTGTTAAAGGTCTTGGCCAGTTTGGAGGGACTAGTCAGTGAACCTACCGATGAAGAAATAATATTCAGCAGGTCTTCCAAAACGCTCTTATCTTTGGCGATTTTGTGGCGAGCCATGATGTCATCCAAATATATCTTCTCAAACAGCCTGCTGAGATAAAGGCTCTTGTCTTCATGAGTGCGCTGCCGCAGCACCAAAGGCATACCGCCATAAGTCAGATATTCACTCCAGGCCTTTTTCTTATCTCCATCATACGCTGCATAAAACTCAGAAAAAGACAAAGGGCTTACCCGTATCTCATCGCCGCGTCCTCTGAACTCACTCAAAATATCCGCAGAGAGCATTTTGGAATTGCTGCCGGTTACATAGATATCGACGTTCTTCAGCCTCATCAGCCCAAGCACAACGTCGACAAAACCGACAGTTTCTTCACTATCCGGCAAATAGGGATTTTTTATCTCCGCAACTTTTTGAATCTCATCGAGAAACACATAATACATCTTGTCCTTATCGGCAATGAGTTCTCTGAGGTGCTGGCTAAGCTCTAAGGGATGGCGATAGCGGATGTTTTGATCGTCGTCGAGAGCCAGTTCAATGATGTGCGCATCGTCAACCCCCACCGAATTAAGATATTTATGGAAGATCTCAAAAAGAAGATAGGATTTGCCGCAGCGCCGGATGCCCGTGATAACTTTGACCAGACCGTTTTCTTTTTTGCGGATCAGTTTATCCAAATAGCGCTGCCGGGCAATCATAGCATCCTCACTAGATTATTTTGCGGATATATGCAATCAGTTCTAATCTGATGACAGGCCTCCTTCATCCAAAATCTCTCCGCTGCGCAGATCGAAATACCAGCCGTACGGGGTCAGTCGGCCCTCATCAGCGCGGGACTTAATCCAGGGGGAACAGACAAGGCTTCAATAATTCTTCAGACAAACCGACGATCCGTTTAAGCTCCGTATAGTATAAAAAGAACGTAGCACCCAGCCAGTGTTGCAGACGAGAACAAAACTTCACATTTAACATATAACAATCGACTAGCCACTGATTGTTAAGCAGAAATAGCGCAGACCCGTTCGGGTGCGCTGTTTTGCTTTTAAGGCCTATTGCTCATAAAGTTCGGGTCTATAGCGGCTGCCTTTAAACTCACACCAATCGCAATATAGTTAATCGCGCCATAGCGGCAGCAGCAGAGAACAGCCGCAAATTTAATGCTCCCACAGCCAACCAAAAACGATCACACCCAGCAATACCATAACCGCCAATGACACGGCTAACGGAAGCAGTATCTGAACTGCCAGCGCTCCCGCAGCATAAACGCAATCAGCGTTTTGCGCTTTGGTGCGCTTCCAGCACTTCCACAGAGCGAAGACATAGGACGTTACCCAGCCGGCCAGACAAAGAACCAGCTCATAAGAGAGCTCATCACCGGGTTCATCACCGGGAAGATTGGCCAAAACCGCGCCTGTGAAGATGAGCTGTAAAACGAATGGCCCCCACTGCACCGCCGTTTCCCCGTACTGTTTGGCGTAAGCTTTGCTGAGAAAAAAGCCCAGCAGGCAGCCCAGAACAGCCATGCCTAGAACAACGCCGCCGCTCAAACCGACCATATGCCCAGCTCAGCTGATGCCACATCATTAAACAACTGCATGTTTAGCATAGTACAACAGCTGCATATAGTTTCCCGCTTTATGCAATGTCATTTAGTTAAGGCTCAATGTCGTTAACGTTAGCTAATCGCTAACTAAATGATATTACCGCTTTATGAATTATCTCTGCGAGATAACACAGTACAAGATACCCGCCCAATACGTTCGCAGCTACACAGCATCTGCAGGATGGGCCTACGGTTTTCACAGCCTCTGACTCGCGCCGCAGAAAACAATAACACGCCGCAGAAAAATAATATGCCTGTTGACAATCCGCCGCTTTTTTTATAATATGCTTTTGTATTGATTGACCAGTCAATCTATACAAAAATCTATACGAGAGCTTTCTCAATAGCCTCATCAGCCTAACCGTCAGCCCCAGCGCGCCCGATGCTTAAGCGGCATCCCCAGACGCCTCATCCATATTCCTTATCCCAAGAAACTTCAGCAGATTATGAGAGAGATAAACCCCCACCGCAAAGATGATATATTAGCCGCTGCCTTAAAAGTATTCGGCGAAAAGGGCTATCTGAGTTCCAGCAACAAAGATATCGCCCGCGCCGCCGGTATGCGTTCTGCGGCCCTCATTTACCACTATTTTGAGAACCGCGAGGATTTGCTGCGCCAGGTGATCGAACGCTACCATCCCGCTGCCAGGCTGCTCCTGGACAGAGAGGCTTTTCTGGCCCTGGATTTAGAACAGGCGCTGACCCTGTTCGCTTCCGAACTGCTGAGCATAAGCGCACACGAAGAGACCGTCTTAGCTCTAAGGGTAATCATGAGCGAAGCTATGCGCGATCCCCACACGGCAGAGAGAATATATCAGATTTTGCCGCAGCCGGTATTCCAGCTTCTCAAAGAGCTTTTTTCGTCACATATATCCCGCGGACATATCAGACCTGATCCTCCTGAACAGCTGGTCTGCAAATTTGTCGGGCCGCTGCTCATGTCTATTTTTGTGCAAAGCGTTTTCAAACAAACGCTATGCAGTTTTGAGGCCTCAGCTTACGTTTCCGATTATTTAGCGGCACTTTGAAAGGACTGAGAGCTATGCCAAAAGTTCGTATATTTATAGCCTTATTAATAATCACGGCTTTGGGTATCCTCACCTATTACGCTGAGCAGGAAAAGAGCAGAAAAAACAGCGTGCTTTCCGGCACTTTTGAAAACTTGCCCACCGTAGTTTCCTCGCGCACTTCCGGCCGGGTCAAAACCATTTTCGCCGAAGAGGGAACAGCGGTTAAAAAGGGGGAGCCGCTGTTAGAGCTAGACCCGGGGCCGCTGCTTACCGAACTGAAAGCCCTGCAGTCCAGGGCCAACGAAGCCCGCCATGCTTTGCAAGACCTGCAAGCCGGCTATCGGCCAGAGGATATAGCTAAGCAAAAAGCAGCAGTCGCAGAGCTGCAGGCTAATTTAGCTATGCTGGAAGCCGGCAGCCGCCAGCAGGATATAGAAATGGCCCGCGCTCAGCTCGCCGAAGCTGAAGCCAACTACGCTAAGCTGCGCCGGGGGCCGCGCCCCGAACTGATCGCCCAGGCCCAGGCCCGCTACGAAGCCAGTTTGGCCGCCTTGGATTTTGCCGCCAGCGAAGATCAGCGCTATACCACCCTTTACCAGAGCGGCGCCGTTTCCCGTCAGTCCCAGGAACTGCATCGCGAACAGTATCTGCAGGCCCAGACCAATGTGACTCAAAACCGCGAGGCTTTGCTGGAGCTGCAGCGCGGCAATCGCCAGGAAGATATAGACATGGCTAAAGCCCAAGCCGAAAAAGCCCGCCAACAGTTTAATGAGCTGCAGGAAGGCTATCGCTCCGAAGAAAAAGCTATGGCTCAGGCCCGCCTGCAGCAGGCCCAGGCTCAGCTGGCCTTAATGCGGAAGGGGTACCGTCCCCAGGAGATAGCCAAAGCTAAGGCCGCCTTAGCCACAGCCGAGCTGAACGTCAAAGCCGCCGAAGAGCGCCTGCAGGAATATATCGTCACCGCGCCCCTCGACTGCCGCGTAGATGCCAAATTAGCCGCCATTGGCGATTTGGTCAATACGGGAACTCCTTTGATGAGGATCAGCGACCCTCAAGACATTTGGATCAAAGTTTATATGGCGCAGGATAAGCTGCACTTAGTTCAGGTCGGCGATAAGGCCCAAATTGCCATCGATGGAATTGCCGAAGCTAAAGAGGGACAGGTCGAATCCATAGCCTCCCAGGGAGAATTTACGCCTATTAACCTGCAGACCCCTGAAGAGCGCGGGCGTCAGGTATTCGCCATCAAACTGCGCCTCAGCCAGCCCGATCCGGCTGTTAAAGCCGGAATGGCCGCGACCGTTAAACAGATTGGCCAATGGAGCGACCGCTCATGAACGAGATTCAGCCGGCGATCAGCATACAGGGCCTGACCAAGCGTTTCGGCAGTTTTACTGCGGTTAACAACATCAGCTTCGAAGTCAGGCGGGGACAGATTTTCGGATTTCTGGGACCCAACGGCAGCGGCAAAAGCACCACCATCCGCATTCTCTGCGGTCTGCTGCCGCCGACTGCGGGCACAGCGTTTCTCAACGGCTACGAAGTGGGGCGCCAGAGCGCCCAAGTCAAGCGTTCTATTGGCTACATGAGCCAAGCCTTCGGACTGTACAAAGACCTCACTGTCGCGGAAAACCTCTCCTTTTACGGCAGCCTTTACGGACTGCGCGGTTCTGCGCTGCGGGAACGCACAGATTATGTGGTAGGCGTTACGGGGATCGGGCGTTTTATGCAGCGCGATGCCGGCAAGCTGTCAGGCGGCTGGAAGCAGCGCCTGGCTTTGGCCGCCGCGCTCATCCACGATCCCCCCATCATTTTTTTGGATGAACCCACGGCCGGCATCGATCCCGTAGCCCGCCGCTCCCTCTGGGACTTGCTCTTCGAGCTTTCCGGCCAGGGCAAAACGCTCTTCGTCACCACCCACTACATGGACGAAGCCGAACGCTGCGATTACATAGCCTACATTTACAACTCCCGGCTCATGACCAAAGGTACTCCCGCCGAGCTGAAAAATAATCCGCTCGTCAAACCCGCCGATTTAAAGCGCCTGGCCATCGCGGTTTCCCACCCCTCTTTAGCCCTGAAAGCTTTGCAGGAATGCACATACATCAAAGATGCGACCTTGGTTGAAGCGGAAATGCACATTCTGACGCCTCGCGATATATCGGAAAGCACCATAATGGATTATCTGCGGCAGCGCGGTTTTGCCGCCAGTGACTGGCGGCCTATCGAGCCGTCCCTCGAAGATGTCTTCGTCACCCTGACGCGGGAGATTGAGCGGCAGGAGGCGCAGAAATCATGAGCGGTTTCATAGCTTTTATCAAAAAAGAAATCATGCACATCCGGCGCGATCCCATCACGCTGTTTTTCTGCCTAGGGCTTCCCTGTATCCAGCTGCTTTTGCTGGGCTATGCCCTGGATTTCGACGTGCGCCATATATCCACCGCCGCCGTTGACTTATCGCATTCCCGGGAAAGCCGGGCTTTTTTGGACAAAGTTCACAATACTCAATACCTGGATGTTACTTCTTACCACACAGATAGGGAAGCAGCCCTGCGCCGCTTAGACCGCGGCGAATGCAAAATCGTGCTGATTCTGCCCCCCGACTACGCGCGCACCCTTAACGCCCAGGCCCTGATAGATGGTTCTGACGCCCAGGTCACCTCCCGCGTGGCCGCGGCTCTGCAGTCTCTGTACGCCGCAGAGACCAGCTCTGCGGCCAGCCAAGTCAGGCAAATACCTAAAGTTAGCGCCAGCATACTCTACAACCCCGCCGCCAAAACCAATATTTTCATGATCCCCGGGTTAATAGGCATACTGCTGCAGATTGTGGCCGTCGTCCTGACCGCGCTCAGCATTGTCAGGGAAAAAGAACAGGGCACCATGGAGCAGGTTACGGTCAGCCCAGTCAGCATCACGGGCATGATGCTGGGAAAAATCATCCCCTACGCGGTTATGGCTTTGGGAGAAGTGCAGATCATCCTCTACGTTTCTTGGTTAGTATTTGATCTGCACATCAAAGGATCATGGTGCCAGCTGATGCTCATGACTTTGCCGTTTTTGTTTACCACCCTGGCTTTAGGGCTGCTCATCAGCACTTTGGCCAACACTCAAGCCCAAGCTTTTATGATGGTGATGATGATCATGCTGCCCTCCATTCTGCTCTCGGGCTTTGTGTTTCCCATTGACAATCTGCCCTTTTTTCTAAGGGTTATCAGCGAGATCGTCCCGGTCACCCACTATTTGGTCATCCTGCGCGGCGTAATCATCCGCGGTGTGGGCTTGGCCGAACTGTGGCAGCCCACCGCCGTTTTGACAGCCATGGCCGTGATCATGATCATTATATCGGTCAGCCAATTCAGACGGCGGGTGATCTAAGCAGGCTCCCCCGCAGCTCAGCAATTTGTTAAGCAGAAATAGCGCAGACCCGTTCGGGTGCGCTGTTTTGCTTTTAAGGCATATTAATGCGGCTGGGCAGTGGAACCTGACTGCCAATCATTCAGCAAATCCCGCAGCGTGACCGAGCGCAGTTCCCGGCGCATAACTTCCTGCACGCTTTCCAGCCTCTTATTCAGCACTTCTTTGATACGGCCACCTACCGGACAGCGAGGATTGGGATTTTCATGCAGACGGAATAAATTTTCACCGTCTTCCACAGCGTCAAAGACGTCCAACAAAGTGATTTCATCCGCGGGACGCACCAGCGCTGCCCCTCCCACACCGGCCTCCACCTGCACCAGTCCTGCAGCTTTAAGCTGGCCTAATATATTGCGCACCACGACGGGATTTACCCCGATGCTGCCCGCCAAAAACGCGGATGTCATTTTATACTGTCCTTCAAAAACAGCCAGACACATCAAGATGTGCACGGCTATCGGCAGACGCGTGGAAAACTGCATAGACTACCTCTCTGACCCTGTTCCTTACTGCGCAATCCCATTCTTTAGGGAAAGTCAGACCGTTCGCATGCCGGCTAATCGCTGGCTGAACGACTTTACCTTATATCATAGCTAACGCTAGTTGTAAGATCAAGATTTACAATAAATCAACACAGCTGTCGTTGTAAGTATTGACTTTACAATGCCCTTCTGTTACAATCGCGTTGTAACAAAAACACTTACAACGTTTTCGGAGGTTGATACCATGAAACTAGCGGTCATCTGTGCCAACGGCAAAGCTGGCAAACTCATCGTTAAAGAAGCCGTCGCCCGCGGCTTAGAAGTCACTGCCATAGCGCGCGGGGAAAATCACAGCGCTGCTCCTAGCTTTATCAGCAAAGATCTGATGGACCTGACTCCCGCTGATCTGGCAGGTTTTGATGCTGTAGTTGACGCCTTTGGAGCCTGGACTCCGGAAACATTGGGACAGCACAGCACTTCCTTAAAACACCTCTGCGATTTGCTCAGCGGCACTTCAATTCGCCTCTTAGTGGTTGGCGGCGCAGGCAGTTTATATACCAATCCCGAACATACCGCGCAGGTGGCCGATGCTCCTAGTTTTCCCGAGATTTTTAAACCTCTGGCCCATGCCATGAACCGGGCGCTCCAAGAGCTACGCCAGCGCTCAGATGTAAAGTGGACTTACATAAGCCCCGCCGGGGATTTCCAAGCCGAAGGCGAGCGCAGCGGACGCTACATCCTAGGTGGTGAAGAACTGACGCTCAACAGCCGCGGAGAAAGCATCATCAGCTACGCTGATTACGCCATAGCTATGGTCGATGAAATAATCAAAGGCGAGCACATCGGGCAGCGTATTTCCGTCGTACGGGCTTAAAGACCAGAGCTTTTACAGATATACCCGCCATTTCCGCTCTCTCGGCGCGGCGTTATTAACCGAAACAAAAGATACCCTAGGGCGGCCATCAGCCGACAGAACAGTTATGACACAGGAACAGCGCTTAGAATATCTTATCCAATATCTGCGCAGTGAATCCGCATCAGCTTACTGCTGGCCCGATGCCGCTGGGTTTGACGGCAAGCGCAATCTCTTAAGGGCCATGATGAACGTCCGCCCTCCCCTGCCAATAGAGAAATCCGTCCTATCAGTGCAAGACAGCTATCTGCGCCAGCGGAGCAAGGAAAAAGGTATCGTCTCCGCGGCAGGACTTCCCCGCTGTTCTGCCGATCCAAGGATAGCCATTTGGCAGGGCGACATAACCCGTCTGAACATCGGTGCTATAGTCAATGCAGCCAACTCGCAGATGCTGGGCTGCTTCGTCCCCCTGCACAGCTGCATTGACAACTGCATTCATACCTTTGCCGGGATGCAGCTGCGCACCGAATGTCAGCGAAAGATGGAAGCTTTGCGCCAAAAATACGGTCTGGATTACGAGCAGCCCACCGCTGTTCCTCTGCTGACCGATGCCTACAACCTGCCCGCCGCTAAGATTATCCACATAGTTGGTCCCTGCGTCAGGGAGCGATTGACCCCAGCGTCAGAACACGATTTAGCCGCCTGTTATTGCCGCACTCTGGAATTATGCGCCGCCGAAAAACTGCGCAGCCTGGCTTTTTGCTGCATTTCCACCGGGGTTTTCGGCTTTCCCGGTGCTCGCGCGGCTACAGTCGCCGTCAAGACCGTACGCGCTTGGTTGGACGATCATCCCAGAGCCATCGACTTAGTAGTCTTTAACGTATTTAAAGACAGAGATAAGAAACTCTACGCTGATGAGCTTAAATAGCGTTCCCCGCAGGCAGGAGGCTTCGCCCTAAGTTTCCCGCATCTGACAGCCGTACCGCAGGCTGCGGCTGATCGGAAAACATTCTCAGCAGGCACCAGAGAGAGCCGAGGTATACCGTGATTCATTTTAACTTTTCCAATTCAAAGCATCATGCCGAGGCACCGGAGAGAGCTTTCGGGCGTTTAAAGCAGGTCCTGCTCCAAAAAGATGCCGTCGTCGTCGGCGCAGGTGCAGGGCTGTCGTCGGCAGCTGGATTCACTTACAGCGGAGAGCGCTTTCATAAATATTTCAGCGATTTCGCTGAAATATACCGCTTTCAGGACATGTACGCCGGAGGATTCTATCCTTACCGAAGTTTGGAAGAAAAGTGGGCCTATTGGAGCCGATACGTTTATATAAACCGCTACGCCAGCGCTCCCAAGCCAATCTATGCAAATCTTTTACAGATACTCAAAAAAAAGGAATACTTTGTGCTGACTACCAATGTAGATCACCAGTTTCAGCGTGCAGGTTTCGCCAAGCAGCGCATCTTTTATACTCAGGGCGACTACGGACTCTTCCAGTGCAGCCGTCCCTGTCACGCGCAAACTTATGACAACGAAGAAATCATCCGGCAAATGATAGAAGCCCAAGGTTTTGTCATCGCGGAAAACGGCTCTCTGATACTGCCGGAAGGCGTCATTCCCGAAATGAAAGTTCCCTCCGCATTGGTTCCCCGCTGCCCGCGCTGCGGGTCCCCCATGAGCATGAACCTGCGCGCCGACGACACATTTGTCGAAGACCAGGGCTGGCATAAGGCAGCGCAGCGTTACCAGGCTTTTATCGGCAAGCACAAAAACGCCGAGATACTGTTTTGGGAAATCGGCGTGGGCTGGAACACTCCCGGAATCATCAAATATCCTTTTTGGGAGATGACGCAGCATAATACCCGGGCGTTTTATGCCTGCGTTAATCTGCACGACGCCCAAGCTCCCGAAGATATCGGCGGCCGTTCCCTCTGCCTTAAAGGTGATATAGCCGAGGTTTTGCGCTATCTCGCTGAGTAGGCAGGTTAATGCCCGTTATAAACGCATTTGAGCTGCGCACTATTGGCATAATTGCTCAAGGTTTCAACATTTCTTCAGACAAACAAGCTGTACTGTTCAGCTCGATGCTGTATAAAAGAACCGTAGCACCCAGCCAGTGCTGCAGACGAGAACAAAACTTCACATTTAACATATAACAATCGCCTAGCCACTGATTGTTAAGCAGAAATAGCGCAGACCCGTGCGGGTGCGCTGTTTTGCTTTTAAGCGCATTTTTGCTATTTAGGCTGTTGCTCGTCCGCCCACAGCTCGCATTGGGTCATGATCGTCCGCACAGGGTCTTCCATGCCCTCCGGCGGATATTTGTGTTTCTTGAGTAACTTTTTAATGAGCAGCCTAGACGAGCTTCAGGAAGATTGGGAATCCGAGTCTAAGGGTGACTCAAAAATTCATCAGCATTTCAGCTAAAAGTGGATCACTTATATGTTAGCGTTTACACCAGTTAATAAAGAGAGCAGTACATTTCACTGCTTATTAGTTCACAGACAAAATGTCATATATGCCGGAATGCAGAGAATACCGTTTTGCTGGGATAAATTTTTAGTGTGAATAATATAGGCTTCTCCAATCCTTCTGTGGAAAGCTTGAATAAATTTATCAAGCGATTTCGTTGTATAACGCTTACCGGACTTCACCTCAATAGAATAAATTTTCGGCTTGATCCTGCTGCCGTTAGATATCAGGAAATCGATCTCAATATCATTGCGGTGCTTCTCGTGATTATAGCGCGTGTAAAAGAACAGAGGATATCCGTTGCTGACCAATTGCTGCGCAATGGCATTTTCAAAGATCATCCCCTCGTTAATTGCCATATTATCGTGAAGAATCGCTTTATACAGCTCACCGTCAGCTATCTCAGACTCAGAAAAGGCGTGGCTGACCAGCAGCCCCGTATCGCCCATGTAACACTTCACGTATGTCCTGTCCTCATTTAGCGACAGCCCAACGTTCGGATCGCTGCAGTTAAAGCACTCGTTGGCGACCAGGGAATTGCCCAGCCAAAAGAAAGCATCCTGATACATCGAAAAAAAAGAATTGCTTTCGATATTGGAAAGCTTCACTCTTTTCTCATGTTTGGAGAGAAAAGCGGGTATCTGATCAAAAACAGCGGCGATACGCATACGGTATCTGACATCTGCCTTGCTGATATCGTTGCGGTACAGCGCTAAAATATCGCGCTTCTCCTCGTCAGCCGCTGCAAAATTGCGTCCATTCTCCAGATATTTTACTACCGCTTTCGGCATACCCCCGACCAAGATGTACTGCTTAAAAAGCATCATCGCCTTGTGGTGAAGAGTATCTTCAAGCGCTTTTTTTTGCTTATAGCAGGTCTGGATGTAAGTTAGCATTTTCTCTTCGCCTAGAGCCCAGCAAAACTCTACAAAATCCAGGGGAAACATAGTCAGCCTACGCTCCTCTGAAGGGATGGTAATATCCTGAACGTTTTCTTTGATAGATATAAGCGAACCCGTTTCTATATAGTGATAACGCCCATCTTTCACCAATTTCTTGATTGACTGCCGCGCCTTCGGGTACTGCTGCACTTCATCGAAAATGATCAGCGATTGGTGCGGATAAAGCGTCTTGTTGTACTCTGTAGAAAGAATCATAAAAAAAGTATCCAGATCGTTCAGATACTTTTCAAATGCGTCCTTAACTAGCTGACTGGCATCGTTAAAATCGATCAGCAGATAGCTCTTATATTCTTTTTTGCCGAATTCTTCCACGATGGTAGACTTACCAATCCGCCGGGCACCCTCAATCAGCAGCGCTTTTTCGTCGGCAGATGTCTCTTTCCACTGCAGCAGCCTGTCATATATTTTCCTGCGAAAAATCATTAGGAAGCAATCCTTTCACATGTTTATCATAGGGCATTTTCCAATAATACGCAAGATAATTTTCAACAAAATTGCAATAATACGCATTTTAATTATCTTGCGGTTCCAGGCAATACGCAAAGTTACTCTCACAAACCTGATAGTGAAGGCTAAGCAGGTAGGTTCGCCAAACGGTTCTGCCGAGATACAACCGCATTATCATTTCTGCTTTTTCATTTTGGCTACACTGCGGCCGGTTGCTGCTGTTAAGCTCTAAAAACAGCTTTACTAAACTTTTAAAACATTATTTTACTTATTAATTGCGTAATTTAACATCGGGGCAACAAAAAAAAACACTTTGGTTACAATACTTGCTATACGAGACAAAAGTATTGTCAGCGAAAATAACCATATTTTTGAGAAAGGCGTTAATCGCATGAATATAAAGTAATGACAAAGCATTTTGTTCGCGCTGCGGCAAAAGCGGGGACATTATTGTCATTCATAAGAGCAAATCACAAGCTGCAATAATGTAAAAGGGCCTGTGAAAAAATGAGCGATCATTTTCCACGGGCCCAGTTCTATGGATGAGCTTTATACAGCTCGCAATAAATATTATAATCGGAGAGCCTACATTGAAAGGAATGTCGATGATGTCATCACAGAAGACGACCGCTAAAAACAAAACAACAGGGGACGCTGCATAAAAATACTTAAATATCTCTTCAGATAAAACTGCAATACAGTTAAGGTATATGCGGTATAAAAAGAACGTAGCACCCAGCCAGTGTTGCAGACGAGAACAAAACTTCACATTTAACATATAACAATCGACTAGCCACTGATTGTTAAGCAGAAATAGCGCAGACCCGTTCGGGTGCGCTGTTTTGCTTTTAAGGCGATTTTACAAAGAACTTTTAGAAGTAAAGCTATTAAAAGCATTTAATACAAAAAAAACACATCCTTAAAAACAATACCGGCAGATAGCCTCGGTCAGCTTTTCTTCCCAAATATAATTGCTGCTGAAGCGGCCTAAACTGCGCTCATCAGCGACATCCATAGCGGTGCCGTTAATAATATATACAAAACCGTCACCGCTGCCGGGACGAAAAAAACAGGATGAGAGAAGCCCGAAAGCCTCCCCCGTATGCCCCACAAAATCTAATTCTCTTCCCCGGCAGAAACGCGCCGTACTATTCCCCAAAACATGATACACTCCCAATCCGTAGGAAGGTATCGCGCCCCCATAACTATTGCCGTTTTCCCTGTCCGCAGAGTATGTCCACTGCTGCGCCAGCATTTCCCCAACTGAAGCGGGAGACAGCACCCGCCGGACCTCATAAATCCCGCCGTTCATCATCATTAAAAGCGCGTGGGAAAGCTCCTCCACAGACAGACGCAAACCACCAGCCGGAGAGAGCATGGTAGCGTTCGTGCCCGGACGGTATCCTTCCAGGCTGTAAGTCTGCCGGACATCTTCGGCGTAAGGGTTCTGCAGGCTTACGCTCTCGGCCTGCGGCTGAACACCTCCATAATCATCGGCCTTGCCGTGCCAAGGCCCGCTTTCGTCCCACTTTCCCGCAGCATCTTTCTTTTGGTAAACGGTCCCCAGCTTCGCGAATTCCTCGGGGCTAAAGTTGCCGGGGACGTAATCGCCCTCAATAGAAAGCTGCCGCAGAATATGCTGCTTCTGATAGAGATCGAAGCGTTCCCCGGTTACAGCTTCGATGATCGTCCCCAGCAGCCCGTAATTCAAGTTACAGTAAGAGAAATATTCCCCCGGCCGCTCCCCCAGCGGAGCGAAATGGGCACCGCCTTCGTAGAATTGGCCTGCTGGCTCAAAGAACTCCTTCACGCTCGCCGAAGGCGGAATACTATAAACCTTGCCATCCCGAAGCGATGAAGTATGCGAGGCCAGCATCCGCACCGTGATAGGTATTTGGGGATAATGCGGATTCCTCAGGGTAAAGCCCAGATAAACGCCTGCATCCGTATCTAATTCTAGCCTTCCCTCTTCCTGAAGCTGCAGGAGGGTGAAAACCGTGAACATCTTCGACACTGAAGCCACGCGGAAACGGCTGTCTCTGGCAAAAGGCAGATCCCTGAGCATACCCTCGCCTTTTAAGCGGCTGCTCCCCAGAAAAGCGCTATAGACCTCCCGGCCTTCCCGAAAGACGATGACCCCCAGTCCGGGAACTTTGGTGCCCGTACCGCCGATCATAGCGGCCAGCTCGCGGTCCAGTGCCTGTTTCTGCTCTGGGTTCATAGCCTCCCAGCTAGTATTTTCTGTTCTGGTTTCGGTTAGCATAGACGGCTCTCCAGGAAAAAATACAGCACAGGCAAAAGCTATCGCCAGCAGCCAAGCTGCTAGAATTGTTTTGCTGCTTAAATCGGCCTCCCTTCCGATACTTTAGTAACGACATTGGTTAAGCAAAATACAGCAAATTTATATACAATTAAAGTTGGTCACCGATTTCACAAAAGGTGCCTCTGATCCTTGCAAAAACAGCAATGGAGAGTAAGTCGGTGCAAGCGATAATTGGTTCACAGCACACTAATAAATGAAATTGCCCATACACCTTCTTTTCATCGGCAAAATTAGATGTTACAATAGACATAGCGCAATTCTACTCAATATTACCATTCAAACTGAATTATAAGAACTGCCATGACCAAACAGCAAGAAAAAAAGTGTAAACTAATCATCCACAGCCACGCGATTTTAGCCGGAGCGGGCAATTTAATGCCCATCCCGGGCACGGGCGCAGCCGCCGATATAGTGACCATGACTACCATGGCCGTAGCTCTGTCCAAGGTGTTCGGCGACGCCATAAGCAAAAACACCGCTAAGTGTATGGTCATCGCTGCCATCAAAAGGACGGTGCTTAGACAGCCCATCAAAACTGCGGCCAAGGAAATCTCCAAGCTCGTTCCCTTCTTGGGGCTGGTCGTCTCTCCGGCCATCAGCGCCGCTATGGTTGAATCTGTAGGCTGGACCCTAGCCAGCGAGCTATCGGAAAAGATGAACCCCAGGCTGGCCGACCAGCTGGCTAAAAAACTGAATCAAAAACTGGTAAATGCCAAATGGCTTCCCGATCGGCAGATATATGATGATGGAGACGAGATATGCCAAAATGAATGATATGAAAACAGAAAGCACTAAACACAGCTTATTTTGTAATCTTATACGAAAAAGAAAATGAATATAGCGCTTAACTTTAAAACTATAAAACAGTTATTTGTTATAGCATGCGTATTTGCTATACTAACGTATGCGTCCTTTAATAAACTCACGGCACATTACACCAAGGACGGCATCATCTACGATGGATACTTTGGGCATAAAGTCGTCGGTACGAAGAATAAAAAATCTCTGCAGCAACAATGGATAAAAGCCGTGCCCATTGAGTCGAAACGCTTCACCATAAGGAAGGGGACGACTGCTATGATCAATGCTTCTAACGACCCCTCTGGCGACGGCATATTTTATGTGGCCGACACCATCAACCTGCCGGACAGCTTAACGGAGATCCACGCGAATGTTTTCACTAATACTAAAGGCCTGAGAAAAATCACCATACCCAACAGCGTCAATTATATCGGCGTTCACAACTTTGCCTACTGCACAGATTTAGTAACTATAACCCTTTCCGACAATTTAACAAAGATACCCGATTTTTGTTTTTATGCGTGCACATCTCTAGCACGTATCGCCATACCTGAAAATGTGAACACTATTGGCTGTAGTGCCTTTGAAGGATGCGGAAAATTAGTGCAGGTTAAAATACCCAACAGCGTGCATAACATTCGCAGTAAAGCTTTTGCCGGGTGCACCAGTCTAAAAAAAGTCTATGTCTCCAATGACACCGAAATAGCAAGTGATGCTTTTCCGCCCAGCACAAAGATTATCGCACGCCGCCCAAGCGCCAGCCGCCAATAGGGCAATGTCATTGAGTTGCGGTTCAACGACATTGCCTGTTAGGTAAAAGAATCGCTCCGCTTAAACCAGCGGTGCGCTTCCGTCAGTGTTCAAAGGAGCGGCTATTTATTTAATAACCTTGACCGCCTGAGGGTGAGCATCTATAAACTTCTGCTCATCTAAGCCAAATTCGCATTTTTCAAAAGTAATATCGGCTGAGCCATTTTTGTTAAAAAAATCACCCTTGTTGCCGATAAAACGGCACTCTTTAAAAAGCGCATCGGCAGAAGAAAGACTCAGCAGAGTATATTCTTTGCAGCGCGTAAATTCGCAGTTCGAGAAGCGCAGGCCGCTGCTTCTGTTTATATCCAGCATACCGTAAGAGCAGTCGTGAATCCGGCAGGAAACCCCAGTAAGCCCTTTGATGCCGTAACCGCTTATGCCATAAGCGCCGCAGCCGTAAAGGTCCATGTATTTCAGATTTATGTTTTCGCAGTCATGAAAGGCCACCACGCTGCCGCTGCAGACGCCGGGTTCTACCTCATGGCCCATAGTCATGCCCACCAGGGTTATATTGCTGCACTGCTTAAACAGCATTACGTTGTCAAAAGCATTCTCGGTGACCAGGTAGGTCTTGCCGTTATCTTTATCCTTAGCGCGTAGAGTTAGACCTCTGACGTTGATTATAGTAAGTTCACTCCCACTCCACATGATGTGGGGATGCTCAGCATTCCAATCTAAACCCTTTTGGGATTCATTTAAAAATTTAGAGAAATTGTAGTTTCCCGGCTTCAGAATGATCTCGGTATTGTTGTCAATAGCGCTGAGAAGCTCCTCAGCATTGCTGACTTCAACCTGTTTAATCGGCGCGGCGGCCAGCAGCTGCGGAGCGCTGCCCAAGGAAGTCTGAGACACCGATTCGGCCTGAACGGCGGGGACAGCAAAGGCCAGCAGGCAGCATAGGCCGGCGGCGCAAATGTTATATTTATACTTGTTCATACAATCTCCCTTATAATGCAAGGCTGCTAACTGCGTTTCAGCTTCCTTGCAGATGGTAATTCCGCATATAATTATAAACGCGTTTACGTCTGCTTACAAGACAGCAGAACCGTTCTTCGGCTTTTCGGGCATGAACCAGCGCTAAATGCTATAAAGATATAATTAATCACCGTCGGCAGTTTCTAAAAAACACTCTCTCAGCCGATGCACAGCGTAAAGCGGCAGACTCCACACCTTGGTTTCGCCTTCCCAATTAACGCCGGCCTTGCGCAGGGAAAGCTTCACCGCCTGGCGAGGCTGGTAACGCTTTTACCTTTTTCGTTGGAAAAACGCAAACATACAACATTTATTCGTTTGAAAAAATGTACGCAATCTAACGAGGTGTTCTCCACTTACGTCTGCGCTGTTAAGCGTTTTGGGCCTGAGACTATTTTTCCTCAGTTGTTTTGCGCAAAGTAACGGCTATATTTTACATAATTCATTTGAATAGCCACATTTTTGTAACAAAAAAAAACACTTTTATTATAATAGCCGTATCTTACATTTTTAGGAGCATTTACCAATGTCCACGAGCATCAGCGTAGGCAAAGCTACAGTTGCCGATTTCCTGCGCACCGGCATCAGCGAGCAATTCATCATCCCAGAATTTCAGCGCACCTATGACTGGAAAGAAGACCAGATACGCACCCTTTTTGAAGATATTTGGAATTTTACAGTTGAAGAAGGCGGTCCAGACCGAGAAAATGCCACCTATTTTTTAGGCTGCATCGTATCGTATAAAGATAACGTTGAAGAAACAGACAGCAATGGAGAAAAAACCAAACGAACTGTGCAGATGATCATCGACGGCCAGCAGCGGCTGACTTCTCTCTTCCTTTTGCTGCGGGCTATCTATACTAAACTATGCCAGTCAAGCGATCAATCCGATCTCATAGTCAGCAATTACAAGAGACAAATAGAAGGTTCTATCTGGAAGCTAAACAAACATACAGCAGAAGTCATTTTTGATCATCCTCTGTTAGTTTCCAAAGCCATCAGCGAAAAAAAGAACGAAGTATTGCACGATATATTGTGCAAAGGCGTTGCTGAAGACGATGACAACAACTATTCAAAAAATTACAAACTCTTTATTAAAATATATGAAGAGCGTTCTCAAGATGATCCACTATTAATATACAATTTTCTTTATGCCCTGCTGCGACAAACTATAATTCTCCCTATAACGGCAGATTCTCAAGACACAGCATTAACTATTTTCTCGACATTAAACGACCGAGGCCTGCCGTTGACCGACGCCGATATATTTAAAGCCAACATCTATAAACATCTTGAAGGCGAATCAGCCAAACATGAGTTTATTGAAGCTTGGAAGGCTTTAAATGACAAGACTGCTGATGCAGGAGAAACCCTCGTCAATCTCTTTACCTATTACATGTTCTATCTGCGCGCCAAGGACGAGGACAGCAACAGCTCAACAGTCAGTCGGCCTGCGCAGTTATTACTCCAAGAGAAACAGACTACATGACCCCTGTTTGCTGGAGAAGCTTGAGCAAATATTGAACCTCTCTTTAGTTTTCAAACAGCACATATCTATAGACAAGGAACCGTGGAGCGAAAACACCGCCATACAGATGGTCCTCGACGTGCTGAGACTCTATCCCAACGAATGGTGGAAATACCCCGTAATCATATATTATTTAAAGCACAAAAAAGAATCCGCGTTCGAAAATAATTTCCTCATCTTCCTCAGAAAACTCTGCTTAGAGCTGATCATCAGATATATCGAGTATTCGACCATTTACGGCATCAAAAACAGTGTTTTAAAGCTGGATATAGGTATCCTAACCTCGCAGACGCCCGAAATATCGTTTGCCAAAGAAAAGCAAATTAAAGATACATCCGCAGACATTATCGTTCCCAATAATCAAAAAGTGCTGCGTATGCTGCTGGCGCTCTTGGCCTATCAGCATCCGGGACAAAAAGAGCTGCTACCCGACAATTGGGAAATCGAGCATATTCTGCCGCGCAAATATCAGAACAATTATTTTACCGACATTCCAGATGACGAGGTCAAAAAAAAGCTCGAACATATCGGCAATAAAGTGGCCGCTGAGAAAAAGACCAAAATCAGCGCCGGCAACGGCTACTTTGCCAAAAAGCAGGCCAAATACAAAGAGTTCTCCAAAGTCGCCTCTGTTTTGGACCTCGCCAGCCGCGAATCCGCAGACTGGACCTTGGAAGACATCGAAAAGCGCGACCGGGAAGTTTCCGCTCTGCTGATCCAAACCTTTACCGAATGGGACGAAAAATATCGGCAGGCCAGCTCCTAGCCCTAGCCGCCTAAACATAAAAGCATAACGCGCTCTAAAGCCCGCCGCCCGCGGGCTTTGCCGTTTTTAGCGCCGCAGCATATACGCCCCAGCCGCCGCAGCCAACTGCAGCGCCAGGATCGCCGGAACACCGTACTTGAATTTCAGATGCAGCGTCTTATGCCGAAACAGCTGCATCGCCAAATAGGCCCCGATACTGCCGCCCACCGCCGCCAGACCCAAAAGCGCCGCCTCCGATATTCGCCGCCGCTGCGCCTTGGCGCACAGCTTATCCCAGCCGTAAACCGCCAGAGCGATTAAGTTGATGACTGCTAAATATCCCGCTAAAATTATGTAAATTCGGTTGTCCATATTCTTGGCTCTTTTTCGCTCTCAACGCTGTATCCTTCAGAAAGAGCAGACCGTTATTTGTAAAATTACTGTCTAATTTTTACAGGATTATTAAAGTGATTAAAGAAAACAACAAAGCAAACATAAACCATTGTAAAATAATTACACACTTTGCCATTAAATAGACCATTAAAAAGGCACTAACACATATCCGACCCAAAACATATCCGCAGGCCGCATGTCCGCCCTCAACAGCGCCCGCTTTATCATGACTAGCGCCCAGTTTCTCCTCTAGAGCTGCGGCAGAACAGGCCAACGCCTCGCCCTAGCTCCACATAGTTATCTAGCCTGACCTTCCGCAGAACTAATAATAAAAAAGAAAACTAAGAAAAGAGAACTTAGAAAGATAGGTAGGTAAAAGAATGAGCTTTGTCCACCTGCATCTGCACAGCGAGTACAGTTTCGACAGCCAAATCAGAGTAAGCCCCCGCCGCCATCCGCTCCGCTTTTTGCAAAATAGCAATAAAACTTGTTCAACCACCCTAAACAGCCGCCGCTCTCAGCCCCTGCCCCTGATCAATAGGCTTCAGGAATTGGGGCAGACAGCCGCCGCCCTGACCGATCACGGCACTATGCGCGGAGTTATCGACTTTTACAATATCTGCCGCCAAAACGGCATAAAACCCCTGCTGGGCTGTGAAGTATATGCTCTTCCTTTCTCCAGGCGGCAATCCTATCTCTGGGGCTGTCTAGACAATCGTTTGGATAGCTCGGCCTGCAGCCATCTGACCCTAATCGCCAAGAACTCCGAAGGTTACAGCAATCTCTGCCAAATGCTGAGCAGCGTCTCTGCCGCTGATACCGCCATTACCCCAAGCAAATGCGCCAGTTTCGAACATTGCCTTACCCCCGCAATGCTGGCCCGGCACAGCCGGGGTATAATCTGCCTCAGCGGCTGCCTTTCCGGCCCGGTTTCCCAAGCGCTGCTCTGCGGCGATTATCAGTCGGCCCAAGAGCATCTGGCATTTCCGAAAGACATATTCCATGATGATTTATTTGTAGAGCTGATGAATCACGGCCTGCCCGAGCAGCAAAAAATCAATCCGCTGCTGCTCCAGCTGGCCCAAGAGCTGCAGCTTCTGCCCATAGCGACTAACGATGTGCACCATCTGACCCCAGCAGACACCAAGCATACAGCCGAAGCCGAAAACAGCCCTGACACCCCCGCCGCAGGCAGCAATGAGCATCCCCAGCCCACTCCCATAGATGACGAACAGCCTTATATCAATCCCGAAGAATACCTAAAATCCGAAGCGGAGATGCTGACGGCATTTTCCTTCTGCCCTCAAGCAGTTTACAACGCCCAATTAGTCGCCGAACGCGCAGATGATGATGTTTTGCGCGATATTCTGGACGCCGAACTAATTCTGCCCCGCTGCTGCCCTGCAGTTCTCAGTTCTTCACCTGACCTCAGCTCAGACGCTTGTCTAAAAGAGCTTTGCCTCCAGGGTGCCAGCAAACGTCTGCGCACAAGCTGGAACGAGGCCTACCAGCAACGCCTGGACCTTGAATTGGAGATAATCGCCTACCTTGATTTTGCCCCTTACTTCCTGCTGATCCAAGATTTTACCAGCTGGGCTAGGGAGCAGGAAATTCTTGTCGGTCCCGGCCTGGGAGCTGAAGGCTGTTCTTTGGTCGCTTATCTGCTGGGCATCACCGGCATTGACCCAGTGATCCATAACCTGCCCTGCGAGCGTTTTATAAACAGCTGTCGCAGCGCCCTGCCCGACATCGATATCGCCTGCAATACTTCTGCCCAGCCGCTTCTTGCCCAATACATATATAATAAATACAGCGAAAAACACGCCGCGTTCATCGTTTACGACGGCGATCCCCGCCCCGGCTCGCTCTCTATCGCGCTTACAGGGCGCGATATAAAGGGCTTAGCTCCCTGCTGCCCCGCTCCCATTTCGCTGATCAATACACCCAGCACTTGGTGCGCTTACGACAAACGCAGCGCTGAACAGCTGGGTATGTACCCCGTCGACCTGCTGGCCAACGCTGGCCTGGAGCTGCTCCAGCTGGCCCAACAGCGCCTCTCCGCCTCCTCCGATCCCAGGGAAGCGCAATTCAGTATAGAGGCTCTGATTAGACACCCAGACGCTCCCCAAGTCTATAAAATGCTGAGCACTGGCGACGCGGAAGCGCTATTCTATGTAGACGATCCCAGAATAATAAATGGAAGGCTGAGCGATACGGAATTTCCCGCTCTGCAGGATTACCTGCAGCAGCTTCAGCCCACTTGTTTAAATGATCTGACCGCGCTCCTGGCCCTATACCGCCCTACCCCCATTTCCAGCGGACTGATGGATAGATTTATCTCTGCCAAGCGCCAAGCTAAAGAAGGCCTTGAATATCCGCATCCGCTCTTAAAACCGATATTAGCAGAAACCTACGGAATCTTCGTCTATCAGGAGCAGCTGATGCAAGCTTTTCACGATCTGGGAGGATTCAGTTGGTGCGATGCCGATGGCGCCCGCCGCGCTTTTGGAAGAATGAAGCTGAAGGAAATCCTGGCCATAAAAACAAAATTTTTCGAAGGGGCTTCCTCCATAGGTCTGGAGGAGACGGTAGCAGCCAAGATATTTGCCGCTATGGAGAACTATGCGTCGCCAACGTTGCCGTCCAATAAATCCCATGCTCTGGGACAAGCTTTAACCGCTTACTGCCTCGCCTACCTCAAATGCCATTATCCCCAAATATACCAAGCCGCCCGGATCGGCAGCCTGGATAAGTAACCCTAAGCTGCCGCACTGTCAAACGTCAGTTTATTGTCCGATTTTATAATTGTCCTGTTTATTATGCGGGAAATAATCGCTTATGGCTCTAATTTTATCTATACTGTTGCTCTGCTCCCAGCAATCGGCAGTAACTAAATACGAGGAGAAACAGGAACCTTAGGTCAGCCCTAATCTTCAACGCCTAAACGCAGTCCCAGAATAACCACGGAAGAGACAGGAAGCCATCATGTCAGAGCAGGTACAAACGCCAACAGCACAGACACAAACGCCGTCTATCAAAAATAAGCGCCGCCGTATCATAGCTTATCTGCTCGCCGCCCTAACCGTTTTGGCTCTGCTGTGCGCAGCCTTCATATTCAGTACGGTGTACTGCAGCATTGACGGCGTGCGCTACAACGGGTATTTCGGAACCAGCGTTATCGGGGCCAGGAATAATCTCAAAGCTGCTAAAATTCGGCCTTTTAGCAACTGTACCGCTTTAACCAGCATCTCTCTGCCCAGCGGCATTAAGAATATCGACAATAAAGTTTTTTCCGGCTGCACAGCCCTAAAAGGCATAACCATTCCCAGCAGCGTAACCACCATAGGCGAAGGAGCTTTCTGCCAATGCTTAAAACTGACGGAGATAGCCATACCCCAAAAAGTTACCAAGATAGAGCCATACACCTTTGCCAGATGCAAAAGGCTGGTCTCAGTGAATTTGCCCGGCGAAGTAAACTGCATAGGCGATTCGGCTTTTTATAGATGCAAAGCCTTAACAAAAATAGCTATTCCCGCCAGCGTTACCGTAATTGAAGGCGGTGCTTTCTCGCACTGTTCTAGCCTATCTTCAGTAACCATTCCCGACGGTACAGAATCTATAGGACAGGAAGCTTTTAGCGAATGCTCTAATTTAAAAACTGTGTCGCTTTCAAGCCAAACCCAAATCGAAGAAAACACTTTCCCACCTAACGTTAAAATAACCAAAAGAAGTACCTCCCAACAGCCCAAACCATAATCACAAGGAAAGTCCATCATGACCTTAGCGCCGCAGACACCTCAGCAGAAACCTCAGCAAGCCCCAAAGACCCAAGCGCTGACCGCACAGGCCCCAAAGACCCAAACACTTCAGGCGCAGGCCCAGCCGACACAGACTTTACAGCCACCAGCCCCAAAAACGCAAACATTGCAGACTGAACAGCCACAGGCCTGGAAGCCCCAGCCGCCGCCAGCGCAAGGGCAACAGCTATCAGCACCGCAGGCACAGGAGCCGCTCTGGACGCCTCAGCCACAACAGAAAGCGGCACCGCAGACGCCAGCCCCACAGCTTAACTCACAGACAGCACAGCCCCAGCAGACACAGATCACGCCAGCACCTCAGCCCCAGGAGCAGCAAAAGCAGCTATGGCATTCCCAGGTTTGGAAGCCGCGCGTAAAAAAGCTGCTGACAGGGCAAACGCCAGAACAGCAGGCACAAGATAAGCCAGCCTCGACCCAGCCAGAGCAGCAGAATCAAAAGCAGCAGAAAAAGCCAAACCAGCAGGAGCAGGTCCAGCAGCCGCTGCAGCTGCTGCCCCCGCTGCCGCCGCGTCCCCAGCAGCCCGACAAGCACCGCCTCAAGAAAAAAATTTTCGTCGGCTTTATGCTGGCTATAGCGGTTATATTAATTCTGGTGAAAGCGGGATATGCAGTTTATCGATGCGCCTATGTCAGCTACAAAATAAAGGGCATTTACTACGAAGGCTACTTCGGCACCAGACTTCTCGCAGCCGATGATAATATAAAAGAAGCCAAAATCAGGCCTAACACGGAAGTAATCTGCAATTATTCCTTCTCCAACTGCGCTGACTTGAAAGAGATCAACATTCCCGGCAGCGTATCTATTATTGGAAGCCATGTCTTTAAAGATTGTACTAAATTAAAAACCGTACACATTCCCCGTAGTGTTTACTACATTGGAGAAAATGCTTTTGAAAACTGTGAAAATTTATCTGAGCTAAAAATACCTTATAAAGTTGAGGCAATCAAAGAATATACTTTTTTAGGCTGCACAAAATTAAAATCCATTAGCCTTCCCCAAAAGATTACCGTCATTGAAGATGGTGCTTTCGCCGGCTGCCAAAGCCTTACGGCAATTAGTCTTCCCAAAAACTTAGAGAAAATCGGGGAGGCTGCTTTCGCCAGCTGCACCAGCCTAAAAACAGTCACTATCCCCCCCAACGTGCTCGCCATAAGCACCAGCACTTTCGAGGATTGCTCCAAACTGATGTCTGTGAATTTTCCCAAAGGCGTCGTAGCTATCGGAGCTAAAGCATTTCGCGGATGTACCAGTCTAAAGAAAATCACCATACCCAAGAGCGTAACCTCCATTGGGCATGCGGCCTTCGCCAAGTGTCCTAACCTAATAGAGGTCGCTATACCCAAGGGCGTCACGGCCATTAAAAGCTATACCTTTTACAGCTGCACCGGCTTAAAAAGAATCCGCCTGCCTCAAGGCTTAACCACCATCGAAGAAGGTGCCTTTTTAAGATGCGTCAATTTGCGGAATATCGATTTGCCCAGCAGCCTGACTAGGCTCGACAACCCTGTAGCCCCAAAAAACAACGACGAATTTGCAGATGAAGAAGGAAATATCTATAACTATAGTGATAGCGAATATGATGTTTTAAGCGAAATGAGCGGAATGGGAGCTTTTGAAGCCTGCTGGAACCTCAAACATGTGCAGCTGCCCCCCAAACTGCAGAGCATCGGCCCCAGATGCTTTTCCAGATGTATCCGCCTTACTTCTATAAACATTCCTCCCGGCGTAACAACTGTTAAAGAAAAGACTTTCGCCGAATGTCCTATGCTGAAATCGGTGAACCTGCCCGACAGCCTAACCACCATCGAAGCAGAGGCATTTAAAGGCTCAGGGCTGACTGCAGTCCAGCTGCCCCGCAAAATTAAGCACTTTGAAGGGGCTTTTACAGGATGCAGCCAGCTGACTTCCATTGCCTTGCCCGACAGCATAACTGCCATAGACAAGGGTGCTTTCCAAAGCTGCAAGAAGCTGACGGCAATTAATCTGCCCGACAGCATAACGTCTATCGGCATTCAGGCCTTCAAAGACTGCACGGGGCTGACCTCAGTTAAGCTGCCCCGCCGTCTAACGGTGATCGGGGAAAACGCCTTCCAAGGATGCCGGGGATTAACAGCGCTGGAACTGCGCGGCAATCTCACGACGATCAAAGACGAAGCCTTCAGAGACTGCACAGGATTGACCTCAGTTAAGCTGCCCAAGCGGCTAACGACTATCAGCGCCAGCACATTTAGAGGCTGCACAAAACTCGCTTCCATAAATATTCCAGACAGTGTGACTTCTATCAAAGACAGGGCTTTCCAAGGCTGTTCGGGGCTGACCTCGCTCGCCTTATCGCGAAAGGTCACTATAATTGAAGCCGGCACCTTTGCCCATTGCCACAAATTGACTGCTGTGGCCATTCCTGACGGGATCGTCAGCATCGGGGAATCGGCTTTTGAAAAATGCCAAGCCTTAAAAACGGTAAAGATACCCAAAAGCGTGACCGTCATCGCCAATAATGCTTTTCGCGGCTGCCATCAGCTCAAATCTGTTTCTATAGCTAACGGCGTGAGAAATATAGGAGCAAATGCTTTTGCCCAAACGGGAATAGTTGAGGTCAAGCTTCCGGAAAGCGTCAAAAGAATAAACAGCGGATGTTTTAAAGAGTGCGGCGATCTGCAAACAGCTGTGCTGCCTCAAGGCTTGCAATTCATAGGCGATGGCAGCTTTTTTAGATGCATTAGCCTGACCACGGTAAACTTTCCCGACAGCCTAGAGACCATAGATGATCTGGCCTTTGCCGGATGCGATAAATTAAAGAATGTCGCGGTCCCTGAAAATACAAAACTCGGAAGCGGAGCTTTTGCGCCCCAAGTTAAAGTCAACGGGCACCCCATTCCGCCCGGCTCTGCTGAAACACCTTCTGACGGCAAGCAGCACAAAACATAATAATGTCATTCTGCCAGCCAGTGTAACCGTCAAATATGCTTATTGCTGCGTTTTGCGCCACATTAATGTTTGCGTTACAGCTAATTTAATGGTCAAGTTAACATCCGATTCTCCCTACAGCTTTGGGCACCCCCTCTGTCGCAGCCGCGACTTCTCCCCCTCCCATCCTTTAGGGGGAGTCATAATGTGCCAATGTTAAAGCATATTCATCAGTTGACAGTAAGCGCCAAAACTACGTTTGACGCTTGCCAGCCAGCAGCCAGCCCAACAGCAGCGTTAATACTAACCAGCTACTGACCGGACGGCATCAGCTTGACCAAAATGCCGGTTGGCATAAACCAAGCAGGCGAAGCAAAGAACTATCTGCACTATCGTCGAGCAAGGCGTAGCCAATCCAATTTGAAACAGCGATACCGGCTCGCGCAAGCTCATATAATACGACACCGGAACGCGCACCGCAAAAGCTCCGATTATTCCCTGAATCATCACGAATTTGGTATATCCCAGGCCATTGAAGAACCCGATAAAACAGAACAGAAAACTCGTCAGCAGGCAGTCTATGGCATAAGCCTTCAGATAATCGGCCGCCGCACTGATCACCAAAGCTTCTGGAGTAAATAAACGAGCGAGCAAATCCCCATGCCAGAACCCCATGACAAACATGATCAGCGACAGACATAAGGCTGCGGAAATAGCGCTGCGCAATGCCAAACAGGCCCGGTCATAACGCCCGGCTCCAATATTGTGCGCCACAAAAGCCGACATGGACTGAGCAAACGCCGAAGGAAACAGCATGACAAATTCACAGATTTTTTCGGCAACCCCTACGCCAGCGGACGGAATCAGCCCCAAGTTGTTGACAATGGCCAATATGATTAAAAATGACAGCCCTACCAGAAAGCTCTGCAGGGCTACGGGAACGCCAAGCGACAGCAGCCTAATCACAATGGCCCTTTCAAAGTTCAGCCCCTGCCAAGAGAACTCAAAGGGCAGCTTTTGACGCTTAATAATGCAGACCGACAGCCACACGCTTACCGCCTGGGCACCCACCGTAGCCCAAGCGGCCCCACGCGTTCCCAGCGAAAAAACAGCCACTAGCAGCAAGTCTCCAATAATATTGCAGACACAAGCTATTACCACGGTTATCAGCGGAGTTTTTGAATCCCCTAAACCGCGAAAAATGCTGCCAATCAGATTGTAAAAAATGATTACTCCGGAGCCTAATCCGCAGATAAAAATGTAATCGGCAGTCAGATCAAAAGCTTCCGCAGGAGCATTCATCAAAGAGGCCAGTTCCTGGTCGAACAGCGGCACCAAAACGGTAATCACCGCGCTCAGGAGCAAAAACAGGCCCAAGCTGGCACCGACTATGCGCCCTCCTTTTTGCGGATCACCAGCCCCCAGCGTCTGTCCCAAATAAATAGTCGTTCCCACCGACAAGGCGCAGATGATATGGGTAACGGTCATCATAATCTGCGAACCGGTGGCCACGGCAGAGACGTCGCAGGATTCGGCGAAGCGTCCCACTATCAGCAGGTCCACTGTTCCGTACAGAGCTTGGAGAATTAATGCCAGCAAAACCGGCAGAGCGAATTTAAGCAGCGGACCGGTTATCGGTCCTTTGGTAAAATCAGATTCCTGAGACATAACCGGCTTAGCGCCTGTACCACACCTCTCCGTTGGCGGCGGGGTTCATATCTATTATTTCCTCAATCTCGTACAGCGTCACCGGAGCGCCCCATTTTTCTGAGGCCGGCGTGTACTTTCCCCGCACCATCTGGGTGCCCAAATGCGGCTTGATTTTAATCGTATCCAGTTTTATATAGACATCGGCCAAACCGCCCTTATCGCCGTCTTTGATTTTCATATAAAATCCGGTGCCGTCTGAGCTGCGCGGTTCCACGATGCCGATAACCCAAATCAGTTCTCCGGGGGCTAAACGGCTGTCGCGCATTTCCTGCGTGTCCGCAAAGCGGTAGGCCTCCACCCCGCCATGGACTACGCGCTCCCCGCGCAAAGCTCTCTGCAGCCTTTTGGCGATGTCCTCGCGCTCCCCGGACATCCAGGGATAAATTGAAACTGCTTTGTTGTAGTATTTCAAAGCCTGCTGAAAATCAGCCAAATCGTGTCCGCGCTCACAGGGACAGATAGTCTGATCTCCGGCTATAGCGTACCATTCCGCCGCTATAGCCCGCTGGGTCTCTTCCCCGCTCCAAAAACGCGCTCCGTTGCTGCGGGCGTCGAGATAGACCTGACCGTCTTTGGGAAGCCCCTCGAGGTTTTCTTCACCGCGGAAACGTCCCTCGTACTTGCCGATGGGTGGGAACTGAGTATTCTCGTAGTAGCGGGCCAGCTCAGCGCAGGCCGGGGCGTATCTAGCTTGAGCAGCCTTTTTCAGATGCGCTGCTGCCTGAGCCGGATTGGCTTTTACGCCTTTGCCGTTAAAATAGCAGCGGTACAGGCCGAAGTGGCCTTCGCCCACGGTTTGGGGATCGCTGGAGCGCACAGCGCGGGTAAAATGCTCTATGGCCTGGGTGTAAGCGCCCTGCTGGTAGCAGCTACTGCCCTGAGCGCTCTCCGAAGCGGAAGCGACAGTAGCAGAAAGGCTGCCGCACAGCAAAAATATCGTTCCCCAAGTTAAAAAGATCTTCTTCAAGTGCTTTTCCCCCTGCGGCAGCCGGCCGATAGCGCGGCGATATATGGCGGCGGAATTCGCGGTTTGAAGGGGAACGCCCTTTAGCTTTGACTGCTGAAGCAAAGTAAAGGCCGGGTACCTTACCGCTAAAGCAAAGCGCTAAAGCAAAGGCCCGGCCTTTCCGTATCATTTCATTTTAATCCCTCGTGCAGCACTGCCTGCCGACAGAGGGTTTGCGGTCATTGTTCCGCATCCTCTGCAGATCAAGCCGCCTGCTGTCCGCGCTGTCGGCGTCGGCGATACGTCAGCCCGCCGCCGAGCAGCAGCGCGATGACTGCCAGCCCTGGCACAGGATGCGATACTCCGAACACCACCGGCGTTAAAGCTAAGCGAGCAGCACAGCGCGCCCAAGGGCGGGCAGCGATATAATCGGCTAAAGCCATCAGAGCCAAGCAATCCGATATACCATTATTTGCTTAATGGCCTTAAATCAGCCAACCGAACCAGGTATGGTCTATAGATATAACATATATTCCCATCCGCACAGATTGGTTATATTTGGTAGCAATTATTATAGCCCAGCGGAAGGTTTGAGATAAACGTAGATCCGGGAGAGTGAAGCGAAGCCCGTAATATCAGCATTTATTTGATATTCTTAAAAGGCGTTTACCTAAAATAGTTTGCGCTATTTCCTTCCAAAACTTCCGAGAAGGTGATCCGAAACTGCTTTTAAAGATGGCCTTCATTTTCTTTCAAGAGCCTTCAAAACACCTTCAAAGCCCTAAAAATAGGCCTTTAGAGCCTCTGAATCAATTTGTAAGTTTCGGAATCACCCTTAAAAGCCCAGAAAATCGGCTTTTCTAGCATTTTAAAGAAGAAAAATATTAAAAAAACAAGGGAAAACGACGGCGTTTCTGCCATTTTACCATCGTGACTTGCCCGCCCATCGGCAGAGTACGAACGAACCTAAAAAGAGAACAACCGCCACGAAACGCCCAAATTTCCGTAACTTCGCAGGATTTACGCCTGTTTCCCGCCGTTATCCCAGGGGCAGGCCTTGTTGGTCAGATAAGCCTCGGCGAGCTTCGGTTTCAGCGCTGATTTTACGAGATATTGACCGCAGCTTTCAAAGGTCCGACCGTGCGCAGTAGCTACGAGCTGTTCGCATAAACACCGCAATTCCGGCGTCAGAGGCGCTCCCGCCTCCAAGGTGTCCATGATAACCCAGGCTTCTTTACGATAGCGCTCTACGAGGTTAGATCGCGCCGTCGCGAAGTCGTTCCAGGTGGCATCCGGCAACTTTCGCTGTACGTCTTTCAGCGTCAGCCAGGGCTTTTTCTCCAGTCCCTTCGTTATGAGCGCGATCCGGCGCTGAGCAGCTTCCAAAGGCGCTATTTCAGGAGGTTTTAAGGGCGTTTGAACGGGTTCCGAAGGTTTACAATGGCAAACCTGGCCCGCTTTTAGCCAACATTTACAGCGCGGGCAGAAACTGCCGCCGTTGGCTACGTGCTCAACACGGGCGGCACGGTTGGCAGCCCACATTTTAGCCACA
>JAUNIO010000113.1 GCA_030535355.1 bacterium
CCCCCTCCCATCCTTTAGGGGGAGTCAGATAGTTTCGCAAGTTAGCTGATCGCTATCTAAATGTTATTAGCTGATTGCTAACTAAAAGGTATAAATTGCTGAAGTCTCCAAGATTATTGAATACTAATGGTCGTCTCTGCGGGAATATATTTGGCTTTATCGGCCTTAATCTTAAAGTTCGCGCCTTGGCGAAGGTGTTTCTTGGTCAAAACATATTTTCCGCTGCTGTCGCAGGTGCCTGCCTTAACGCCGTTGATTAATATTACTGCGTGGGGGTGGGCCTGAATGGTGACGCATAAAGCGGTTTTGAGTTCTAATTGGACGATGCTTTTGGGATTTTGGGCAGTGAGTGTTATGCTGACGGGCTCAGCTTCGTAATTATCGGCAGTGACCCTCACAGTAAGTCTTTTGTTTAAAGGCACGGAAACTTGCCCGATGCCGTTATTTAATTGAGATAAGGCGATTTGTTTGTCGTCGGCAATCACTTTAAATGGAATAACGGTTCCATATAAGTCCAGCCCTCCGGCAATAATCTGCAAAGTACCCTGATAATTCTCAGGCGCATGGGGCGCAGTAGGAACAGCATTGACCGAAGAATTGTCTGCCGCTGGTTTATCGGAATGATTCTGAGTGTTTATTTTATCGATACCTTTGGGCACAGCAAAGTAAAAGAACAGTCCCGCTCCGCCCAATAAGAGCACGAGCAAGATGGCTGCCATCCAGCCAGAACTGCCTTTATGGGCCTTTTTCGGGGGTTGGGCAGGCTGTTTATCGCTGAATACCTTGACCGTTATATCGGAGTCGGGCAGATTATCGGTATTAGGCCTGGTATTAGGCAGGGGCCGCGGCGGCTCACTGACGGGTGAAGGCGGAAATGCGGGCTGGGTTAGGGCTAGTCCGTCCTTTTGCTTAGGCAGATTCTCCGAGGCGGTTTTCTGGAGACGGGACTGACTGTTTAGAGCCGATACCCGTACCGTGCTGTCCCCAGCCAAATTGAGATTGTTGTCGGCTGGAACAGGATTAATTAAAGCGCGAGGCTGCTGCGGCTTAAGGGGAATTTGCGGCTGGCCTGATTGCGCATTGGAACTGTTTGGCGGTCCGGAGCGATTGTTCTGGACTTTTATGGCGGCGGTTTTGGTGGGAAACTGAGAGACCGCTTGGGACTGCTTGGCAAACGCTTGAGGTTTTGTCTCTGTGGCGGGGTGTTTTGTCGGTTTGTGCTGGGCCTGATTCTGGGACTGCGGCCCTGGTATTGGGCCTTTCGCCTGTTTGGGCGAGGGCTGATTCTGGGACTGCGGCCCTGGTGTTTGGCTTTTCGCCTGCTGGTTCTGAAGCTGCAGCTTCGGCTTTGCCGCTTGACTTTTGGATTGCTGGGGCTGGTTCTGGGGCTGTAGCTTTGGCTCTGCTGTTTGACTTTTGGCTTGCTGGGTTTGGTTCTGAAGCTGCAGCTTAGGCTCTGATTTTTGGCTTTTCGCCTGTCTGGTCTGGGGTTGGAGCTTAGTCTCTGGCTTTTGTTGTTTCGTCTGCTGAGTTTGGGCAGGTGACAGAATCTGTGGTTCTGCTGTTTGCTGAGTTGTCTGTGGGGTGAGCGGCTCGGCGGTTTTTTTGGGGTGCTTGAGGGACAGTTCCGTGGCGTTAGAGTCTGGATTAGATAACTGGAGATTCTGTGCCGGAGGCTGGGAAACTTCGGAAATGGTGGGGACGCTGCGTTTAATTTGGGAATGGGGAATAGCACCGCTGTGCTCAAAATTGAGTTCTAAGAGGCGCTTTTCAGCATTTTGTACCGCTTGGCTGGAAGGAACCTCGGGACTGCGCTGCCGCATTAACATTCCTAAAGTGCTGCCAGCGTTTTTATGGCGCAAAACATTATCGCTGCCTGCGGGGGCAGATATTCTGGGGTTAGATGTGGTGGCGTAGTCATTTTTGGCGGAGAAACTGTGGGGCTGGAGTATATCGTCTTCGCTGTTCAGGCCAAATTCTATTTCTTCGATTATATCGTCGGCAGACGTTAGGCGTTCCTGGGGATCGTCGAGCAGGCAGTTAGCGATAAGGGCTTCCAGCCAGTGCGGCAGACTGGGGATTAAACTGCGCAGCTTGGGTATTGTGGGCGCTTCTTGGCCGGAGACGGAAACCAGTTCGGGCTGGGGAGGCTGACCGGTGAGCAGGTGGTACAGCAGAGCGCCCAACGAAAAAATATCACCGGCCATATCGGGCTGTTTGCCGTTCCATTCGGGGGCGTGATATCCGCTGCGCTGGGGATGGGCTGCTATATCGGGATTGTAGGCAGCTAAAAGGGCGGAAACTCCGAAATCGGTGATTACTACGCGTCCAGTTTCTTTTTCAATAAGAACGTTTTCGGGGAGGAGCCCACCGTGATAAATATTTTGACGGTGAGCGTTGGCAATGCCTACCGCTACGGTTTGTACTAGACGGCAGGCTTGTTCGCAGTCGAATTTTTGATAGTGATCCAAAAGAGCGCGGAGGCTTACGCTGTCGATGCACTCCATAGCGATGTAATGACAGAACGAAGAAGGATCGCTGGCCAAACCGTAGATTCTGATGGCGTTTTGATGTTCAAGCCTCGCCGCCAGGGCAGTAGCCCGCTGCAGCGCCGACGGCAAATCTGCGGAACTCTGCAGGTCAAAATTAAAAACTTTAAGAGCCGCCGGATTAGGGACATTAGGGCTGACTGCCTTATAAACGGTGGCTGACGGCCCCCGTCCTATTTCTTCTTGTAATTCGAATTCTCCCAGATTTTTTGGAATCACTGTTGTACCTGGCTCAGAAAGTTGCAGTATTAAATTACAGTATTAAGTGGAAGGAAGGGAAAAACGAGATCGAGAGTATGTGCGCTGTTCTTAATCGGGCGGCGGGGCGGCTAAAGCGCTTTCGTAATGATTGCGCAGCTGTTTAAACATGCCGCCTAAATAATTGACTTCCCACTTCTCTAAACGAGCTCTTTCCAAGAGGTTGGCCATTTTTACCAATTCGGCGGTAAGAGTAGAACGGTGGCTGGGATAGCCCATAGCCGCCAGATGCTCGCCTATAGCTTTAACTAAACTGCGGCGCAGTTCCGGTGAAGCTAGTTCGTGCTGTTCACTGTGCACTAATTCGGGAGCGCGTTCGCGGGCAAATAGTTCGTAGAGCCCTAAAGAGACGGCGTGGGCTAAGTTGAGCGATCCGAAGCTGGGAATGTTGACCAGCTTGTGGCAGGCTTCAGTTTCAGCGTTGCTTAAACCGCTTTCCTCGTTGCCGAAAACTAAGGCTAAGCCGCCGAGATTGGGAGAGTTGAGCAAATGCTGATGGAACTCCGGCAGAGACATCATCTGATGACGGTCATGGCCTTCGCGCCTGGTGAAGCCTGCCGCTAAGTTGGTCCCCTGCAAAGCCTCGGCCAGTGTAGGTACGATGGTGCAGGAATTTAATACAGGTAGCCCATGGGCGCAGGCCCAATTGCGGGCTTCTGACCCAGGGGCGGCCAAAGGGGCGGCCAAAAACAATTTCTCTAAACCGAAGCAAGCCATGGAGCGGGCGACTGCTCCTATATTGGCCTGGCCGGCTGTATGGCAGAGCACTACGCGCACATTGGCGGGATTAAAAGGAGAATTATTAGATGCTGGGGGCTGACTGGGAGGGATCTGAGTGCTAGGGGATGACATATAAACAGAAATTCTCTATTAGTGCAGGCTGCCCTTTGTTAGGATTAATCGATATGTGTAGGTAAACTTTAGTTTATACGCGAACGCCTTGATCCGCTGAAATGGTATGGCGGCAATGGAAACAATAGAGAAGAAAAAACTAAGAGCTAACAAGGGCGGGGGATAAGCAATTGTTCAAGGTCAATATCAACGCTAAAGAATACGCGTCAGCTGCGGATAAATCTTTGCTGCGCTTTCTGCGCGATGATTTGCACCTGACGGCGGCCAAAGACGGATGCAGCGAAGGCGTCTGCGGGGCTTGCACCGTGCTGGTAAACGGCATAAAGAAACGCGCCTGTCTGCTGAAATTAAGCCAGTTAGCTGGCAAAGCCGTGCTAACCGCTGAAGGAATTCCCGCAGCGGAAATGCGGCTGTACGAATATTGTTTTGGCCAGGCGGGAGCGGTGCAATGCGGATTTTGTATCCCCGGGATGGTGCTTTCAGCTAAAGCTTTGCTGGATGCCAACGATTCTCCCACTAGAGAACAGGTGAAAAAGGCCATCAAAGGCAATCTGTGCCGCTGCACCGGCTATCAAAAGATTGAAGACGCTATTTTGCTGGCCGCCGAAATGCGCCGTTCGGGAACAGCTATTCCCCAAAACAGAGGGAATTTGCACGTTATGAGCGAGGCGATCCGCTTTGATGCTGCCCCCAAGGTCAACGGCAGCGGGCTCTACTGCGACGATTTGGCTATTCCGGGCATGGTCTATGCCGGTGCTTTGTTTTCCCGCTATCCCCGGGCCCGCGTAGAGAAAATAGACACGTCTAAAGCCGAAAGACATCCCGCCTGTCTCAGGGTACTTACCCGTGCCGATGTGCACTGCAATAAAATTGGCCATATCCTAAGCGATCAGGATGTGATGATCGGAGAGGGAGAAATTACCAAATACGTAGGCAATATACTGGCCGTAGCCGCCGCTGAAAACCCTGAAGATTTAGAGGAAATACTCAGCCTCATCGAGGTAGAATACACAGAAATGCCGCCGGTCGTTTCTGTGGCGGAAGCGCGGCAGCCGGACGCAGCACGGGTTCATCCCGATATGGAGAGCAATCTGCTAAGTCTCACCCGGGTTAAAAGGGGCAATATCGGAGAGGCCCTGCGCCGCTCGCAATATGTCGTTACCCAAAAATACAAAACCTCGTGGCAGGAGCATGGCTTTTTGGAAACCGAGTGCTGTGTGGCTCTGCCTGAAGGAGATGATGGGCTGCTGATTTTAACTGGAAGTCAGTCCGTATATGACATTCAGCGCGAATGTGCTCAGGTACTGGGACTTCCTCTGGAAAAGGTACACTGCCGGGCACCGCTGATTGGAGGCGGTTTCGGAGGCAAAGAGGATTCTACTGTGCAGCCCTATGCAGCTCTCATGGCCTGGCATCTGAAGCGTCCGGTCAAATTTCGCTTTACCAGGCAGCAGTCTTTGGATTATCATCCCAAACGCCATCCCATGGAAATGGAATTTACTTTGGCCTGCGACGCCGAGGGAATATTTACGGCTATGCGGGGCGTTATTGCCGCCGATACCGGAGCATACGCGTCTATGGGCAAGGCTGTTGTGCATCGCGCTTGTGTCCACGCTGCCGGTCCTTACCGCTACGAAGCCGTTGACGTCGAGGGGCGGGCATACTATACCAATAACGTTCCCGCTGGTGCTTTTCGCGGTTTCGGTGTGGCCCAGAGCTGTTTTGCTATCGAACTGAACATCGATTTGCTGGCGGAAAAAGCCGGCCTAGACCCTTGGGAGATGCGCTATCGCAATGCCATACGTCCCGGCGATGTTCTGCCCAACGGTCAGATCGCGGGCACTGACACTAATCTGCAGGCTTGCCTGGAAGCGCTTAAACCTCTATATTATGCTAACCCCAAAGCGGGGCTGGCGTGTGGATTTAAAAATTCCGGTATAGGGCTGGGCCGTCCTGATATAGGCCGTGTTTTGCTCTCTATTGAAGGCGGCAAAGTGCACGTGCGCACGTCAGCGGCCTGTATGGGGCAGGGCCTGGGGCAGGTCATGCTGACCATAGTGAGCGAAGTAACTGGACTGTCTGCCGGGCAGATGGTCTTTGAAGAAGCTGATACGGTGCGCACGCCTGATTCCGGCTCGTCTTCGGCCTCGCGGCAGACTCTGATTACCGGTGAAGCGGCCTGCCGCGCCGCTGTTCAGCTGGGCCGGGCGCTGCAGCGTGAAGGAGCATTGGAGGCTTTGGAAGGCCGGACGTTTTACGGGGAGTATAGTACTGAAACCGATGGCTTAGATTCTGGCAAGGAACATCCTGTCAGCCATGTCGCCTATTCTTACGGGGCCCAGCTGGTAATCCTCGACGTTCAAGGTTATGTAAAGAAGATAGTGTCTGCGTTTGATATGGGCACGCCGATCAATGTTAAAGCTGCCGAAGGGCAGATCGAGGGAGGAGCTTTGATGGGGCTGGGGTTCGCCGTGAGTGAACGCTATGTGTATGCTGACGGCTATCCGCAGAGCAAATTGGCGGATTTAGGCATATTGCGCGCCGATAAAGCCCCTGAGCAGGAAGTTATTTTGTGCGTTTCTCCTGAAAGCGAGCGCCTGCCTTACGCTTTGGGCGCTAAAGGCTGCGGTGAGCTTTGCGCTATTCCTATCGCGCCGGCCTGTGCGAACGCTTACTATCGGCGCGACGGTGTGTTCCGCCAGACTTTGCCTTTGGAGGGAACGCCTTACTGCCGCTGAATTCAGCTACATTTTCCGATAAGCTCAGCTGAGAGCTCAGCGCTGAGGGTAATACGATATTCTCCAACAATCTTTGTCCCTATTAATTCTGTCTATACTAAGCGGCTTGGCGTTAAGTTAATATCATTTAGTTAGCGATCAGCTAACTTGCGAAACTATCTGACTCCCCCTAA
>JAUNIO010000030.1:0-32628 GCA_030535355.1 bacterium
ACTTTGTGCAAAAATATTTTGCAATTTTATGCAAAAAGGGCTTGCAAAAAACACCCAGCAGTAACTTAAATATAGCGTTTTGAAGGCTACCTAATTTTCTGAGCGAACTATTTCCGATGTGTTTAATTGCATCTCATCTAGAGAGCGTTTTTATCGGAGGTAGTCATGAGGGATAATATTCGCGTAGCTATTTGGGGCTTTGGAGCTATGGGCGGCGGGATCGCTAAGGTATTGCTCGGTAAACAGGGGATTGAAATTACCGGTGTTTGCGACATAGCCCCTCAAAGGGTGGGGCAGAGTATTTATGCTTTGCTCAATTGTGAGCGTGGCCAGCGTTCTGATGTCCTTGTAACTGATGACATTGACAAAGTTTTATCAGCCCGGCCTGATGTTTGTATTTTGGCTACCGATTCTTTTACCGCAAAAGCTTTTCCCAAGATTAAAAAAATTGTAGAGGCAGGCGTCAATGTCATCTCCACTGCGGAGGAGATGAGTTATCCTAAAGCTCAGAGCCCCGAATTGGCTGAGCAAATCAACAGTCTGGCTAAACAGCACGGTGTCACAGTTTTGGGAACGGGGATCAATCCCGGTCTGATGATGGACCTTTTAGCAATTTGTTTAAGCGGATGTATGACCGATGTGCAAAAGGTGATCTGCAAGCGCGTCAACAGTTTGTCTCCCTTTGGGCCAGCAGTTATGGAAGAGCAGGGAGTCGGTCTCAAGAAAGAAGAATTTGCAAAGAGAACCGCAGAAGGCACCTTGGCGGGGCATGTAGGCTTTGCTGAATCTATAGGTATGATAGGCGAGGCTTTAGGATGGAAAATAGATAAGTTTGAGCAGCAGATGCAGCCTATCATTACTAATGTTGACAGGCGCTCTCCCTACGGTTTCGCAGCCAAAGGCGACGTAGCCGGTGTTAATATGACTGGGCAAGGGTACGTTGCTGGTGAACTTAAAATCGAGATGATTCATCCCCAGCAGATCGAACCTGAGCTTGAGGGGACCCACACCGGAGATTATATTACGTTAGTGGGCACACCTCCTGTCAATATGGTCAATCAGCCTGAAGTAGATGGCGGCATCGGTACTATAGCTATGTGCGTAAATATGATTCCTCACGTTATAAATGCCCGCCCTGGATTAAAAACGATGATAGATTTGCCTGTGCCTCATGCCATTATGGGCGATTTCCGCGATATGCTTGAAGATTAGGAGGCTGTCATGTCAGAACAGACTGCTGTTAAGGGTGACTGGGTGCGCCTGCATATTGTAGCCATGAAGCCAGAAGAGCGCACTGGCCATTTGCCTGAAGATACTAAAGGCGTTCCTTTGGAAATGTGGGTCAAGGGGTTTTTACAAAATGATTCGGCTGCTTGCGGAGATGAAGTACAGGTTAAGACGCGTACTGGCCGCTTGGTTAAGGGAACTTTAACGGAAATTAATCCCAGCTATTCGCACAGTTTCGGTCAGACGATTCCAGAATTGCTGCATATCGGACCTCAAGTAAGAGAAATGGTTTTTGGAGGCGAGCTGAATAATGGCTAAAGATAATAGTTACCAGGCGGTAATGGCCCGAAAAAACGAGATTATGAAAGCCGCTGTAGGTGTTGATTATGCCGTTTATGAAAGTGGCTCCATTGCCTTCGATTATGAGTCGATGATGGCGGATACTGGGTATAGCTTAGCTGACGTGCAGTCAATTCAAAGGGAGTTTTGCGTTGGCGGCACTCCGCTTATGGAATTGAAGAACTTGACCGCTTTAGCCAGAAAATTAGCCCCTAAAGGCTACGGAGCGCGTATCTTCGTCAAAGATGAAGCAGCTAACCCTTCGGGAAGTTTTAAGGTTCGCCGGGCTGCGAGTTCTGTTTACGCAGCTAAAAAACGCGGCTATAAAGGAGTAATTTCGGCGACTTCCGGTAATTATGGCGCTGCGGTAGCATCATGCTGCGCGAAAGCTGGCCTGCAGTGCATAGTAGTTCAGGAATGCTTCGATTCGCATGGCTTAGGACAGCCGGAAATTGTGGAAAAAGCCCGCAAATGTGAAGCCTTGGGAGCCGAAGTGATTCAGCTGACAGTAGGCCCCGAGCTCTTTTACGTTTTTTTGCGCTTGCTTGAAGATACCGGCTATTTTAATGCCTCTCTATATACGACTTATGGGGTGCAGGGTATTGAAACCTTAGGCTGGGAAATTGCTCAGCAGTTTCGCGAACAGGTCGGTCAGGACCCAGCTATGGTGGTTTGCACCAACGCCGGAGGCGGAAATTTAACGGGGACGGCCCGCGGATTGCTAAAAGCTGATTGTCATGCCCAGATCGTGGGGGCCAGCGTCAATTTAAAAGGTTTGCACATGGCTTCAGATAAGCAGTTTAACCGCAAGTCTTTTACAACTGGCCATACTGGTTTTGGTGTTCCTTTCTCGACTTGGCCAGACCGTTCAGATGTACCCCGCAGCGCTGCCCGTCCTCTGCGCTATATGGATCGCTATGTAACTGTGAATCAGGGAGAAGTATTTTATATCACTGAAGCCTTGGCCTCTTTAGAGGGCTTAGAAAAAGGCCCGGCGGGCAATACCTCGCTGGCTGCAGGTTTTTATTTAGCGCAGACTTTACCTGAAGACCAATGCTTGGTAGTCCAAGAAACAGAATATACAGGTGCCGGAAAACACGTTAATGCGCAGCTGGCCTTTGCCCGCAGCAATGGCATAGAAATTAAGGTCGGGGATCCGGCCGAGGAAGTTCCGGGCAGCAGCATAGTTTTGCCGAAACATCCCAGTTTGATAAAAGCCCGTGAAATAGATATGCTGAATTTGCGCCGCTCGCTCATAAAACACGCGATTAGCACGCTGCCTGGCAGCGAGAATAACCAAACTGTTAGCTTAAAGCAGAGCGATATTGATTTCTTAGCGGCTGAGACAAAGAGCAATGCCGATTTTGTAAGGGAGGCCGTATGAAACGCACCGATGATTATCTAAAACGCAGAGAGCATTTAGCTAAATTAGACGATGGCCAGCTGGAGGAGCGCTTTTGGAATCTGGTTGGGCAATTAGTCGATCCTCTATTGCAGCTGGGACGAGAAAATACTACCCCGGCTATTGAGCGTTCCGTATTGCTGCGTATGGGTTTTTCTTCTTTGGAAGCCCGCGATATAGTGCAGGGATGTTTGGAACGCGGCCTGCTGGGCCATGGAGCTGGCCATGTCGTGTATAAATTGGCAAAGCACGAAAATATTGAACTGCGCACTGCCGGTCTAAGTTTGGCCGGTGGGGATAATTGGGATAAAGCCGCCGCTTTATTCGCTGATAGTTCCCCTGCCCAGAATGGAGGTTAATGGCTCGATGTCTGACTACAAACTCGATCCGCAGAAAAAGATAGATGTGGCGGCAGTATTGGACGATTTGGCTCATTACCGTCCTCGCCGCCGCGGCTGGACGTGGCGAGAGCCAGTAAGCGATTTGCACATGGGACCGTTTGCGTACCATGATTGCACTAAACCCTTGAAGAATAGTGTTCCTCTGCCTCCTGCACACTATTTTGAGAATATAGATCCTCAGCCTGGCCCAGTGATTACTACGGAGATAGCGTCTGGGCGCTTCGAAGACGATATTCGCCGTATGCGTTTGGCCGCCCATCACGGAGCTGATCATATCATGGTGATCCGCACAGCTGGCCAGTCGCATTTTGATGGCCTTATCGAAGGAACGCCCCAGGGGATGGGCGGTGTGCCTATCACCCGCAAGCAGGTGCGCGCTCAGCGCAAAGCCTTAGACATGATCGAAGATGAAGTGGGACGGCCTATTAACTATCATTCTTATGTCAGCGGAGTCGCTGGTCCTGACATTGCGGTGATGTTTGCAGAAGAGGGCGTGAATGGAGTTCATCAGGACCCGCAGTATAACGTTATTTATCGCAATATCAATATGGTGCGTTCTTTCGTCGATGCCTGCGAATCTAAGAAGCTGATCGCCTGGGCGGATATGGCCCAGATAGACGGAGCTCACAATGCCAACGCTACAGCTAGGGAAGCGTGGAAAGTTATGCCCGAGCTGATGGTGCAGCATGCCATCAACGCGCTGTTCTCGGCTAAGGTGGGGATTAACAAACGCAATATTTGTCTTTCGACAGTACCTCCCACGGCTACGCCGGCACCTTGTGTTTATATGGATTTGCCTTATGCGGTGGCTTTGCGCGATCTGTTCCGCGAATACCGCATGCGCGCCCAGATGAATACCAAATATATTGAGTCTTCGACGCGTGAGGCTACGGTAACCCACGTGCTCAATATGTTTATTTCTAAGCTGACCAGTGCCGATATTCAATCGACCATTACCCCTGACGAAGGACGCAATGTGCCTTGGCACATCTACAATATCGAAGCCTGCGATACCGCTAAGCAGACCTTGGTAGGCTTAGATGGCTTAATGGAAATGGTTGAACTGAAAAAAGACGGTTACCTCCGCGAAAAAGCTCGGGAACTGAAAGAACGGGCTGTCCTCTTCTTGGAAGAGATGATCGAACTGGGAGGCTATTTCAACGCCGTAGAAGCTGGTTTCTTTGTGGATAGCGGCTGCTATCCGGAACGCAATGGGGACGGCATCGCCCGCACCATTAATGGCGGTATTGGCGCAGGGACGGTCATCCCTCGCGAAGCGGATTATATGGCCCCAGTTACTGCGCATTTTGGCCGCAATAACGTAGCTCAGTACGGGTTAGACGAAAATGACAGCCCCAGCTCGCTTATCGGCGGCTGTACCTTGGAAGCACCGGAAAAAATAGTCTATATCGATGAATTGGATGATAGCGATAATGTCTATCTGCGCATGAACGAGGTGAAAGATTTCGCAGGTCCACAAGCCACAAAGATAAAACCGGAAATGGAGTGGCTGGCCGACGGTACGATTATGATTACCTCATTCTTCCCAACTGATGCGAAAACAGCGGAAGCAGCCGCGCTGGAAATGGCCCGGCGTTTAAATTTGCAGGAGCCGACGGTTATCAGCCGTGAAGTTATGCATCCAGTTGAAGGAACGCGCATTGAGCTGAAAGGAAAGGTACCTTTCGCAATCGATATAGATTCTTTGGTCATTCCCGAAGAGCCTGAAGTGCTCTCCGACGATGAAATTCGGGCCGCCATTGAGGCGCAGCCCATGAAAGTTGTCTGTGGAACAGTTGGCCAGGATGAACATTCGGTAGGCTTACGGGAGATCATCGATATCAAACACGGTGGCATCGAAAAATACGGTATAGAAGTGCATTATTTAGGTACTTCTGTGTCTCCAGAGAAATTGGTAAACGCGGCAATTGAATTGGACGCTAATGCGATATTAGCCTCTGCGGTGATTAGCCACGATGACATTCATTATAAGAATATTGCCGCTATCGATCGCCTCGCTACAGAAATGGGAGTGCGCGATAAGCTCATTTTTGTGGCTGGCGGGACTCAGGTCGATTCCGCTCAGGCTAAGGCCAATGGAGCTGACGAGGGGTTTGGCCGCGGCACAAAAGGCAGCCACGTGGCGACGTTTTTGGTGAAGAATAGGGCTGCGCGTCATCTCTAAATAAGTCAGCTCTAATAAATAACGGTAAATACAAAAGCGGCGGAAATATCAGGTGCTGGAGTGCAGTTGTTTCTGCCGCTTTTTGTCGGTATTTTGGGCACTGTGAGGCTGTGTAATGACGTGCAGACGGCTATTTTGCTAATTTACGGCTAATGCCAGGTGTCACGGATAACGCGCAGCCAATTTTTGTAAGCAAATTTTTCGATATCGCCGCCGGAGAATTCGGCGTCTTGCAAGGCTTTGAGCAAATTAGGCAAGCTACCGACCTCTGGCAATTCTTCAGGCATACAGGCACCATCGAAGTCGCTGCCTAGGCCAACATGCTCGATACCGATGCGTTCGGCGATATGGCTTAGATGTTCCATGAAATACGCTAAACCCAAATGTGGATCGTAACGTCCGTCTGGACGCAGGTCGGCCACGTGCAGAGTTAAGCCAACAATACCGTTACTTTCGGCAATCGCCTGCAGCTGCTGATCTGTGAGATTGCGCGCAGATGGTGCCATGGCGTAAGCTGCGCTGTGGCTTACCACTAGGGGAGCGGCAGAAACTTTGGCGGCATCCCAGAAGCCTTTTTCGTTGAGGTGAGCCAGGTCAACGATAATTCCTAATTCATTGCAGCGTTTTACTAAACGCCTTCCTGCTGGAGTTAGGCCAAATCCGCTGTCGGGATTGCCGGGACGCTCAAAGGGAACACCGTTGCCGAATATGTTAGGGCGGCTCCACACCAGTCCCAAAGAACGCAGTCCGGATTGGTAGTAAAGCTCTAAATTGTTGAGTTCAAAATCTATAGCTTCTGCGCCTTCGATGTGCAGTACTATAGACAGTTTTTCTTCGGATATGTTGCGCTGCAAATCGTTATATGTTCTGGCGATGCGCCAGGGACATTGGGGAGCGCGTTCGGCTCTGAGGACCTGAGCCATAACCGCTTCGGTGCGCTGACGGGCTAATGAGTGGTCTAAGGGCGGTGGCATAATTAGCTGATTGGAAGCCGTTCGGTAAGCTGCGCTGTCAGCTTCTTCCTCGTCGGCAGAATCGACAAAGATAGCAAATAGACCGCCCAGATAATGAGATTGAAGCGCTCGCTGCAAATCTAGATGTGTCTTTGGCGTTCCCAGGGGAAACAGAGTGGGCTGGCTTAACTTTTGAGGCAGGGTTTGGGTGAGAGTGTCGTTATGACCGTCAAAAAATGGAATGTAATTCATATCCCACGCTTTTCGCGGAGATAGTTTTCTTCCTGTTTGAGTGCCCTTTTATATGCGGGGAATTGCTCTGAGCTATGCGAAATAAGAATTATGAGTGAGCAGAATGACCTTTTAACCACAGTCCTCAAACGCGTTTCCCGCGCTTTTTATCTCAGTATGCGCATACTCCCAGATGGGGTGCGCCAGCCTATAAGTATAGGGTATTTGCTAGCTCGGGCCGCAGATACCGTGGCCGATACGCCGGGTATGGCGATAGCTGAGCGTTTACAGCGTTTACAGCGCCTGCAGGGCTATGTACAAAAACTAAGTTATGAGTGTATGCGGCAATCAGAAGAAGTCTGTACCTGGGGTGAAGGGGCTACCGATGGCGAAGCTAAGCTTTTGCGGGTTTTTCCTGAGACTTTGCAGATGACCGCGCAGCTGCAAGCTGATGATCGCCGCGATGTGCAGCAGGTCGTGACGACGCTGATCAGCGGCATGGTGGAAGACCTTTCCTGCTTCCCAGGGCGTTTCACGGACAACGCGCAGTTAGATCGCTATACCTATCTGGTAGCCGGATGTGTGGGAGAGTTTTGGAGCAAAATAATAGCCCGCCATACTCTAGCCTTGAAGCGGTGGGACTGCGCGTATTGGTCCCAAGCCGGCATTCGTTTTGGCAAAGCGCTGCAGCTGACCAACGTTTTGCGCGACGCAGTTAAGGATTTAGAAAATGGACGCAGCTATATACCGGGATTGGTTCGCGAAGGCTGGCTTGACGAGGTTCAGGCTTCAGAAGGCGACTATTATTCTTGTGCGTTGGCAAATTTGAACTGCACACAGCAAAATGATATTTTGGGCCAGTGGATGCAGACGGCTCTTGCACATTACCGCCAGGCTATAGCCTATACTTTGTCACTGCCGTGGCACTGCTGGCGTTTGCGTTTAGCGGTCATTTGGCCCATAGCCATTGGCTTGGCAACTTTGGCTAAATTGAGTTCTTGCTCTGCTGATTGGCTGAAGCGGGGAAAGCGCATAAAAGTTACGCGGCGCTGGGTTTATCGCATGATTGCGCTGACAGTGCCTCTCAGCCTGTGCAGCCCGGCGCTGCGCTGGTGGCTAGAGAGCTGGTGGCGCAGTGCTTATGCGGGAAGCCAAAAGCTGCGCGATTAAAATGTACTATTACTTGGTAGTGTTTTTTTTGTCTTTGAGTTCTTGGTAAAGATGCACCAAACGCTCGGTGTAAGATTCCAGGGAATATTGCTCAGCGGTAATGCGGGCATTAGCTCCCATGGTCCGGCGCAGTTCTTCATCCTGAACGGCTCTCTCTAAAATTGCGCTGTAAGCGTCTAGGTCGCAGACGCTTAGAAGCCCATCATGGCCGTCGGTTACAGTATCTCCGGTACCGCAGGCATCTACAGCGATAACTGGCAAACCGCTGGCCATGCTCTCTAATACAGCTAGAGGCTTAACCTCAGTGGTACTGGTCATTACGAACAGATCAGAAGCAGCGTAATACTCTGGCATCTCGCTGTAAGCTACGCGTCCGGGGAAAAATACACAATCCTGCAGTCCGGCTTCAGATGCTTCTTCTTGCAGATCGCTGTGCAGCGGGCCATCTCCTAAGAGCAGCAGGCAGAAATTGGGGTGCTGGCCGTGGACTCGGCGAAATGCTTCTAAAAGAAAGCTGAGATTTTTTTCCAGGCTCAGACGCCCGGTAAATATAGCTAATATTTGCGTGTCATCCAAGCCTAACTGCTTACGGATACGGCTGCCGGAAGCTTGGCGATAAGAGCGCAGGTCTATAGCGTTTTGCAGAGTTTCAACACGGCATTTTACTCCGTATTCATCTAGCAAGCCGCGAATACTGGGCGAAGGACAGATGACGCAGTCGCATTTGTTGGCATAGGAGGCCACATGCTCGCGGGCTGCCCAGCGCACAAATTCGCTGGGCAGGGGAATGTAATGGGCGTATTGTTCCAGCTGAGTGTGAAATGTATAAACTAAGGGCACATTGAGCTGTTTAGCAAAAAACGCTCCTACATCTCCCAATAAAAAAGGATGATGGCAATGAATGACATCCAATTTCATTCTGGGAATCATGGTAAAGAGATGAGCTGAAAGCGGTATTGCCAGAGGAAATTCAACTTTTTTAGTGAGGCTCATGGAGCGAAAGCGCCAAACGCCGGCATGCTCTTCTTTATATCCCGGCACATCGGGAGCAAAGACATAGGGAATATGGCCTGTGCGCAGCAGACCTTTGCGGATAAGATCAACGGAATTGACAACTCCGCTGACGATAGGCCTGTAGGCGTTGGTAAATAAAGCGACTCTCACGGCTGCCCTCCTCAAATTGGAAGCTGATTTTGTGCTGTTTAGGGGTGTAACCTGTTCATGTGCTGGCAACAAACTAACTGCTGTGCATAAGTTCAACGAGTTCGCAGAGCAGGTGAATAATGGTAAGGTGAGCTTCCTGAATGCGGCAGGTGCGCGTTGAGGGAACTTTTAAACAAATGTGGCACAGCTCGTTTAATTGGCCTCCGCTGGCACCGGAAAGGCCAATTACCGAAGCCCCTGAAGAAAGCGCCTGCTTTGCAGCTCTGACTATGCTGGAAGAATTGCCAGATGTGGAAATCGCTACGACAACATCGCCTTTTTTTACTAAAGCGCGTACTTGACGTTCATAGACTTGATCGAACGAGAAATCGTTAGACAATGCTGTTATTATCGATGTATCTGTTGTCAGAGCATGGGCCGCCAGACAATTGTCGCGCTCAAAGCGCCCTACCAGTTCAGCTGTTAGATGCTGAGCTTCAGCTGCGCTGCCCCCATTGCCTATTACATAAACCGTGTGATTCTGCTCCCAGGCTTGGCAGAATAGTGCGGCTACAGATTTCAGCTGTGGAATTAGGTCTATAATCCTAAGCTGCATTTCGGCGCTGTCGCGTATAGATGACTCGAGAATACTGTTTAGCTGATCAGCGCTGCTGTTTAAAGCTTCTGGTTCCATATTGTTCCTCATAATTAGTACGCAAGCGGCAGCATCATGCTTTGAGCTGCTCTGTCCGGTCAGTTTTTAAATGTCGCTGCGCTGCTTATTTATGCAGTGCTGATAGGCTGCTAAAGATAGTTCTTGAATAGCTTTGGTAGCAGCACTGCTGCGCTTAGGATTAACCCGGCAGATGAACACGCTGATGGCTATTGGATGGGAGCCGGCCATCACGATTCCTGTGTCGTTGACTACACCGGATATAGTGCCGGTTTTATGGTAAACTTTAGTGCCTTGGGGTAACTGGCCGGGGATGCGGCTGTTGTATTGCTGCCGTCCCAGTACCCCTAAACAGTAATTTGTCCACTTTTCGCTGAGAATTTGGCGTTTCCACAGCTTTACCAGCATTTTGTTGTAATCATTGGGAGAACCTAAATTATCCACAGCTGCCGCAATGGCCATACTTTGGGCACTAGTTTCCTGCTGGGCTGATGCGTCCTCCCACGCCTGAATCTGCGGCAGCGATGTCGCTGCAAAACTGTCGTCAACTTTATCGGCTAGATCGCATTTTTGTTTGAAAGACAGACTGTTCCAATAATTTAAGAAGGCGCTGGGCGATTCTCCGTGAGGTACGCCGCGGCGCAAACTGAGCAGCCAGGCTTCTCTGTTGGTAAGGTAAACGCTGGAATGGGTCATGCCCATGTCGATAAGCAAGCGGTTAACCGAACGGATGCCAATGGTGTCGAGAATGGTGTCTGTAGCCGTATTGTCGGAAACCGTAATCATTTTTTCTATAGCGGTGCGCATACTAACTTGGCTGCCGTTGGGCAGGCTGGCTAAATCGCCGCTGCCGATGCACTTGGTGCGGTTGCTTATGGTTAACAGAGAATCTAAGCTTAAATTATTTTGGCCATCCTGGAGCTGGCGAGCGGCTTCTATCATAATAGGCAGCTTGAAAGCACTGGCCATGGGAAAGGAACGGTCCCCGCGTATCTCAGCGTGTTCGCCGTCGTGTATATCGGTTACGGCTAAGCCTATCTCTAAATCGGCATAACGAGAAGCTATGGAGCGCAGTCTGGAATCTAAAGGACTTTTGGCGGCTATTAAGGCTGTTGGATTCGCTGATGTCCCGGAATATATCTCATGATTGACATTTTGATCCGCCGGCTGGGCTGGGGAGGCGGGAAGCCAGGGAACAGGAGTCGGAGGAGCCGCAATGCTGGAAGTCGCCTCTAGAGTGAATAAAAGAAGAAGACCTAATGAGCAACTCATTAGGCGGTTTGTTGAGATAGTCTGCATAAACATGAGCTTCGTAGCTAAACTGCGCTTGCCTGCTTGAACTGAGCGTTTAGCTGGCAATTATTACTCGTGGTAAAAAAGAGAAATATTCTTAATATTAAAAGAGGAAATACTCTTTATTAAGCGTACTACAAAATGCTAATCTGATAAGCTTTGTAAGCTGTTGCATAGAGCGAGATTCTTTTCCCTCATCTCGTTTGTTTAGTATTGGGTACATAAGTTTGACAGATATGCTGTTAATATGGTATAAAGAACGCCGTGTATTCGGTTAGTTGGTTCTTAGCCCACGAACCAAGTGGGGGAACCTAGGAGGTTTTTTAAGTGTACGCCGTGGTAGAGAGCGGGGGCAAACAATATCGTGTAGCTCCTGGACAGAGAGTACGTGTAGATCGCATTGATGGCGAAATCGGTTCGGCGGTTAAATTAGACCGCGTCCTGATGGTCGTTAATGACCAGAATGAGACTATTGCTGGAACTCCTTATATTGAGGGGTGCTCTATTGACGCTACTATAGCCGAGCAGCATCGTACGCGCAAAGTATTGGTGTTCAAGTACGCGAAGCGCAAACGCCGTCGCGTTAAAACCGGGCATCGCCAGTACTTCACCGCTTTGCAGATCGGTTCTATTGGAAAGTAGTTCGGCTTGATTCGAGTCGTTGTGCGGCGTGATTCCCAGGGCGAGATTCGCAGTTTGCGATGCTCAGGACACGCCGCTTTCGATATAGAAGGCGGTGTGGATATAGTCTGTGCCGGCGTCTCAGCGCTTACCGGAGCGTTGGCTTTAGGATTGAACAAAGTCATTGGCATAGATGCTCTTAGAGAAGAGGCTGACGGGCTGCTGAGTTTTAGCATACCGGAAGATGTGACTAATGAGCAGTGGCATTCAGCCCAAGTGCTGTTAAACACGACAGTGTTGGCACTTCAGGAATTACAGCAAAATTATGAGGGCTTTGTGACGGTAGAAACGGCGTAAAGCCGATTAGCGGGTAGCAATTTGGAGGTGCAGCATGACGGAATTCGTTGATAGAGTTAATCTAGAAGAGTTAGATTTTGATGATGAGCGCAGTATGAGAAGTGACGATATGTTTACTCCTTCTAAATTGATGGGGGTCGCTATTTTCGGAGCTATTGCTGCTTTGGCTGGTTATTATGTTTATGCTCAGCTAGATAGCGACAAGCGCAATGCCTTGCGCGATTGTGTTATTTCTGTTGCCAAAGAACAGGTTAGCTCTTTAACCGCGCCTTCCAAGCAATAAGCAGGCTGACGTGAGTTCATTCCAGCAAAAGTGTCAGCCTGACAATCAGGGTTACGGGCTGACCTTTTTTTTTGCGGCAGCCATATATCTAGCATTAGACCAATGGACTAAATATTTGGTCAGTACGCAAATGCAGATCGGGCAGACGATAACGCTGCCCGTTAGTTTTGTGCAATTAACATATGTGCGCAATTTTGGCGGAGCATTTGGGGTTTTAGCTGATGCCCAGGTGGTTTTTGTTGCTTCTGCATTGCTCGCTTTAGGCTGTATTTATTGGCAATTCCCAGCGATCTGTGCCCATACGGGAAAATGGGGGTGCGGTATCAGCGCGGCTATTGCCGCCGGTGCCTTGGGGAATCTTTGTGATCGCCTGCGTTTGGGCTATGTGGTCGATATGATCGATCTCAAATGGTGGCCGGTTTTTAATGTAGCCGATATCGGCATTACCGTAGGCATAACCTTAATGGTATTTTGGCTGTCGAGAATGAGCTTGGATTCTGAAGATGAACAGTCCGATATGCAGGCAGGCAGCTGCGCAAGTCATGATGTTGGCAGTGAGTGAGGCGAAATAATGCATCCCATCCTTTTTACAATCGGTGACTTTTCTGTGCATAGCTATGGGGTGATCATGGCTTTGGGCATAGTGGCCGGTGTCACCTATGCGATGTATATAGGTAAAAAAAGAGGCTTGGACCCTTACGATATGTCTGAGGTCGGTCTCTGGACGGTCATTTTTGGGCTGTTGGGGGCGCGTTTAGCTTATGTCGCTCAGCATGTTGATTACTATCTGCAAAATCCCGAGCTTTTGCTTAATTTTCGCCGAGGCGGTATCGCCATTCAGGGTGCCTTGCTGTTAGGTTTTGCTACAACTGCTTGGATTTGTAAGCGCAAAAACATCAATATGCTCAACGGTTTGGATGTCTATATCAGCCCTGTCCTGCTGGGGATGGCTTTAGGCAGAATAGGCTGTGTTATGCAGGGGTGCTGTTACGGAAGCCCTTGCTCTCCCTCTTTGCCGTGGGCGATTACTTATCCAGAAACGCTGCATGTCGCCTGTGTACCCCGTCATCCGTCCCAAATATATGAAGCTTTACTCGATATCGCATTGATAGTTCTAGTAAATTGGGTGTATAAAAACGCCAAGTTTTATGGCCAGACTTTTTGGACAGGTATCGCTGGTTATGGGGTGGTTAGGTTCATCACAGAATTCTTTCGCGAATGTGACAGTGCGCCTGTCGTTGGTTTGAGCTTAGCGCAATGGGCGGCTTTGTTGTTTGTGGCTCTTGGGCTTTGCGGTGTTTTGGGAAAAATTTCTCGGCAGCCACTGGCCGTGCCCCCTCACGCAGAAAAAAAAGGACACAAAAACTAGAATCTAATATAATTTAGTTAGCGATTAGCTAACTTGCGAACTATCTGACTCCCCCTAAAGGATGGGAGGGGGAGAAGTCGCGACTGCGACAGAGGGGGGGCAAGGCTGTTGCTAAAGTTTAAGAATCCAAGGTTGACATATTGAAGCAGAGTTGGTAAATTAAGACATCTTTAAAGTCTCTACGTAGCTCAGGGGATAGAGCGTCCGCCTCCTAAGCGGAAGGTCGCAGGTTCAATTCCTGTCGTGGAGACCATTTTTTTTAGGAAAATTCTTTAGGAAAAGGTTATTATTCCGTGGATGACAGCGTAAAATGGCGAGTTCCCTCCATGAAGTGGCGAGATTGGCTCTTTGTAGGCCTGCTGTGCGCCTTTTCCTTTTTTTTGCGGGCATGGCATTTGGAATATCCCGACCAGTCTTATTTTGATGAGATTTATTATGGCCCGGCAGCTTTGGACTATATCGCTGGCCGAGAGGATTCCAACACGGTGCATCCTCCTTTGGGGAAATTACAGATTGCCGGAGGAATTCTAATTCTTCGGCAATTTAATGCCTGTTGGGGCCACAAACTGTTTTCGGAGCAATGGCAGTGGCGTTTTGCCAGCGTTTGCAGCGGTACGGCCATGGTGCTTTTTACTTTTTTGCTAGGCTATCGCATTAGCCATGGAAACCGCACCGTAGCTGCGCTGGCGGCCTTTTTGACTTCGATCGATTTTATGGCGGTAGCTATGTCGCGGGTATGTATGCTGGACATGATCAATGCGCTGTGGATAGTGATAGGCATGTACTGCTGCTGGAACTACCTGGAAGCTTGTTGGAATAATGGCCGCCGCTGTTTGTGGGCTTCACTGACCGCTTTTTCCTTAGCTGCCGCAACAGCCTGCAAATGGAATGGTCTGTTTGCGGCAGGGGGATGCTGGCTGGTGATGGTTCTGCTGCGCAATCCTTCTTGGGCTGAAACGCGTGAGTGTGAGAAAAAGTCTATTGTTTCTGTATGGAAGCGAATTCTTATCGATGCCGTTAAAGAGGAATGGAAAACCGGCTGTAAATTAGCGGCTCTTATGGCTGCTGTAACGGCTGTGGTATATATTTTATCCTATATGCCTCTTTTCTTGCGCATGGGATTCGGCACAGAAGCCTGGCGAGAAATTTGGGGCTATCATACCTTAATGTTCAGTTTCCGTTACGATGCCAAGCAGTTTACTCATTCCTATCTCTCTTATTTTTGGGAATGGCCTTTAGTTTTGCGTCCCATTTGGTTCTTTTTTGAGAGCAGCGCTTCTCATACCAAAGTGAACGGTATCGTTTCTTTCGGTTCAGTGCTTTTTTGGTGGCCCGTGCTGATATACTTCATTGAATCGGCCTATTATGGCATAAAAAATCGCGATGCTGTGCGTTTGTTTTTGGTAATATTATGGTGTGCGCAATGGCTGTTGTGGGCTAGTTCCACGACGGGAGGATTCATATATTACATGCTGCCAGTTGTACCTCTGATGGCTTTGACGGCAGCGGTAGTGATCGACGATTGGTGCGCTATTAAAGCTGGTTGGATGGCCGTTGTGTACATCGCTATGTTAGCGGTAGTCTTTGTCGCTTATTGGCCTTTCCTGTCGGGCGAAACTGCTTCAATGATCCATTTTAAACGCTGTTTTCCTGGGTGGCTGCCAAGATGGCGTTAGATTGTGCATCTGAAGCAGATAGATTTACCGTGCTGCCCGAGGAAGCGAAAAGCCGCTTAGATGTGGTTACGGCGGAGCATTTGCAATGCTCGCGCAGCCAAGCCCATGACTGGATCACCTCTGGGCTGTTGACTATAGATGGTGCTGTAGCTGTAAAACCGGCGGAAAAAGTAAAAAGCGGGCAATTTGTGGAAGTGAGCCGTCCGCCTTTACAGTCTGCTATCCCTCAGCCGGATAAGAATGTCATCATTGAGGCCGTTTACGAAGACGATATGTTATTGGTCGTCAACAAGCAGCGCGGTGTTACAGTCCATCCCGGTTCCGGCACTCACTCAGGCACTTTGGTAAACGGGCTTTTGGCTTACTGCCATGATCTGTCGGGGATACATGGTGTCGAGCGCCCTGGCATTGTGCATCGTTTGGATAAGGATACGTCGGGATTGATGGTAGTGGCCAAAAGCGATCAGGCTCATCTGGCATTATCCCGCCAGTTTGCCGATCGCCAAGTTTTAAAAATATATAGGGCTATTGTACACGGAGTACCTCCCGAAAGTGGCTCTATCAATCAGCCCATCGGGCGCCATCAGACTGATAGAAAGAAAATGACCGTGCGCCGCGACGGGCGCCCGGCTTCAACTGACTTCCGCGTTTTGGAACAGTTTGGCAGAGAGTATGCGCTGGTTGAGCTGCACCTGCACACGGGCCGCACTCATCAGATCCGCGTGCATATGACTTGGCTAGGATATCCGCTGCTGGGCGACCTAGTTTACGGCAAACGTTCCAATCCTTGGAACCTGAACGGCCAGGCGCTGCATTGCTACCGCTTGGGATTCACCCATCCCCGTTCTGGTGAGTTTCTGGAATTTACAGCCGGTATGCCCGCAGTTCTGGAAGGTATTTTGGGCGATCTGCGTTTGAATTTCCACCAAGTGAGCGTCGTTTAACTCCTGTCTAACATCATCAAGCCTTAACTAAATGACATTGGAGAATGATGCAGAATAAAGCAACCATTCTAACGTTTATGGCTATCTATCAGAAGCCCGCAATTCGCAAGCTGAACAGCGCTGAATTTTTCTCTATTATAGCTTTGCTTAACGAATCGGGAAAATAGACTGCGGCGAAGATAGAAACTTATATTACATCAGAAAGGTCAACCGTATAATGCGCATGTGGGTGTGTTTAGCGGCAATTGTTGCCGTCAGTCTGTTTGTGCTGGGACAGATCGGTCTGCCGGAAGCGGACAGAGCCGGCTGGTATAGCGCGGCAATGACATTTATTGGCTTTGCTATGTGCTGGGGAGGCGTGGAAGCTTCGCGCTGGATGCTGCGGGAATCTCCTATAGCCAATATTTCTATGCCTAAATCGGATTGGGGCAAGCTCTGGATCTGGTCTGGCGTACCCAGCGGATTGCTCATGCTATTCTGGCTTATGCTGGCTTGGGCCTGCAGTTCTTATGTATCCCGTCCGCTGTGCTTAATTCTAATTGGACAAGCTTTAATGGGGCCAGCTATTTGGCTGATATCATCCCCTTGGATGATTAAAGATATTTACGCTTCTCTTAAACAATCAGGTGCAGTGGCTCAAGTTGCCGGTGTAGGCATGTTCCTGCATTTATTGGGCTGTGTCTTTGCTCTCTATGTGTTTCCTCACTTTGTCGGCGCTTCACTGCATACGATTTTCTCTTTAATCTCTTCTTTAGTTGGCTATTACGCTTTGGCTTTCTGCCATCTGCTCTTGGTAGGCTGTTCCAACTATCTGGCTAATCTGTTCGGGATATTGCCCGGCAAAAAATAATCCTTAAAACAAAAAACGCCGCTTCAAAGCGGCGTTTTTTGTTTTAAGGGGTCTGTTCTTTGGGAAGGGCTTTGGTAAAAGTCGCTCCTACTTGAGGGTGTGCATTGGTGTGTGTAATCTTATAATCGACGCGCTGTTTTTTAGCATCGTACTCGTAATGGAGTATAAATTCATGAGTTCCAGTGTATAAGGGAATGGGAAAATTCAGCTCATCATTTCCTTTAAAGGAATTGGGAGCCGACTGGAAATTGTGATTGTCTCCGTGCACCGAGACGGTCGTTATAGTGTCGTCCTCGTAATATTTGGTGCAGAGCATGGGGTCGCCCCAGAGGGCGTTGAGCGTGTCGTTGTAATGTTCAGGAACAATGCGCAGGAGAATCTCTTTGGCACCTTTGATGTTGGCTCTGATTTTTTCCGGCTTGTCCCCGCTGATAATAGGTCCTTTGCTGGCGACTTTTTGGCCGTTTACCCAAACTTCAAAAGTCGCTCCGCGTCCATCTACGGTGTTATCCTTGAAACCGACGGTAGCTTCGAACATCTCATATTTATTGGCATAGTCGCCATCTAAGGTATAGCGCACGGTGGCGTCGTGCTCACCGCCATGCCCGACGAGATATGTGCTGACTTCAGCGCCTCCCATGCGCACTTGTTCTGAAGACCAAGAACAATTGGTTACATAGCGTTTTCTAATCATGATTATAGGGAATGACTGGATTGGGTCTTCGTGGCGGGCGGCCCAGCAGGGAGGGACTAAGGTGGCAATACATAGACCTATAGCAATTGCCCAAGTGTTAAGTTTCATGGCTTAATTCCATTTCTGCAAATTTAAATTGATAACGAAACATATACTTTCGCTTGTTAGCCTCGTATGCCTTTTGTTCCTTTAATCGGGAATAATATTTTGCTGATAATCAGCGAACCTGCGAACTATCGGACTCCCCCTAAAGTATGTAATATCATTTAGTTAGTGTTTCGCGAACAAATTATAGTTTGCACCTTCGCCTGGCGTTGCGGCAGTTCTGCTAAGCGTAGCCTCTGAGCGTAGCGAAGCAGCGTAGCGGGCAGAAGCTGACGCAAAAAAGCCAGGCGCATGAAGCTAAAGGAAGTGATGGTTCACTTTATCTGTATGTACAGATGCTGCATTTTGCTTAACTAAATGATATTGCCCTTAAAGGATGGCAGGGGGAGATGTCGCGGCTGCGACAGAGGGAGTGCCCAAGACTGTTGGGGAATCGAAGTCTAGCGTATGTTATATGTCTGCTTGGGCATGGGTGGGAATGTAGCTCAGTTTTATAATATTGGATTTAGGGATATGTTGTAAAAAATAATATCTTATGAAGGAAGCAACAGGGTAATAGAGAAATAAGAATCTTTAGACCGAAAAGGCTTTTTTTTTGTGCTTTTTATGTCTCTGCGCTGAGCCTGAGCGCTTAGATATGAATATTCAAGCGCTGAGCGGGCCGAAAGGGTTGCGCAGGCAACGAGACGGCGGTTTGGCAGCCGGTGTTCAAACCGTTCCTGATGTGGAAAAAAGCATTTCGGATATCTTTAATATCTTTAAGGTAGGAACCGAGGCTTGTTCTGCACGAGCCGAGGAGTGACGTTGTGAATAAAAATTCAGTCATCATCAACTTAACGGTTATATCCGTTATTACCTTAGTGATCTTGTACGGCTTCTTCGGAGTTTCCGACGAAAATAAACTGAAGCTTAAACTGGGTTTGGATTTGCGCTCTGGTACGCATATCGCTCTTAAATTGAAGGAAGTTGTCGATCCCGAGAGTGGCGAAGTCACCAAAATCGATGACAAAGTTCGCGATCGCAGTATTCAAGTTTTTACTAAGCGCCTGAACTCTATTGGTACTTCTGAAATCCTTATCGCTCCGGCCGGCATTGATCGCATTATCGTGGAGATCCCGGAAATGACCGATCTGGAAAAAGCCAAGAGCATCGTCAAAAAAGCCGGACGTCTCGAATTTAAAGAAAAAATTTACAATCCTGCTACAGGTACTGCTGAATATAAGACCGTTATGGACGGGCGTTATATTACGAAGGCTAGCGTGGCCCGGGCTGGTGTAGGAGACGACGCTTGGTGCGTGGACTTTACCCTGAATAGCGAAGGTGCCAAGCGCTTTGGTGAAATCACTGGACGCATGGTGGGGCAGCCTTTAGGTATTTTCTTTGATGGTACGATGCACAGCGAGCCTGTGGTCAAGACGGCGATTACTGGTGGCCAGGGACAGATTACTGGCAGCTTTACTATTAAAGAAGCGGATGAGCTCAGCAATATCCTCAACGCCGGTGCCCTGCCAGTTGACGTAGAAATCCTCGAAGCCTATACGGTCAGCCCTACGCTCGGCGCGGAGTCTTTGCAACGCAGTGAAATCGCGTCAATAGCTGGTTTGGCTATCGTCATGATCTACATGATCGTCTATTATCGCATACCTGGTCTGTGCGCTTCTATCGCTTTGGTGGTATATGCTATCTGGAACTTGGCCTGCATGGTCATCCCCGGTTTGGAATTTGTGCTCACTTTGCCCGGTATAGCAGGTTTCGTTTTGGCTGTCGGTATGGCGGTGGATGCCAACGTTTTGCAGTTTGAACGCGTCAAAGAAGAACTGTGGGCCGGCAAATCCATCAAAACAGCCTTGGATATAGGTTTCAAACGCGCTTTATCTTCGATTATCGATGGTCACGTCACCACTTTCTTAGGAGCGCTCATCCTGTTCTGGTTCGGCGCCAGCTCTATCAAAGGTTTTGGTATGACTCTGATGCTCGGTACTGCTCTGAGTTTGGTCACCGCTATTTGGGTGACCCGTCAGCTGCTCTACTTTGTGACCGATTTTGTCAAATTGGACAGCCATCGATCCCTGTTTGGTGAATAGGGGGAGGATATCGCAGTGCAAAATTATTTTGAGCAAATTTCTACCTCCGACTGGATTCAGATCGGTATTTGGGTTGTAGCTTTGGTAGCCATTGTGGCTTGGGGACATACCTTCCGCCGCAAACAGAAAGATATCGTTGGCAACCGTAAATATTACTATATGTTTAGCGGAGTGCTGCTCTCTGTCGCTATAGCGGGCTTATGCGTTAAAGGCCTTAATTACGGCTTGGATTTTACCGGCGGCTCTATTATCGAATTGGGATCACCCCAAAAAGTTACCTGTGATGCTGCGGCGATTTCCAACTTTGTAACCGCTAAACGCCCTAAGTACGATGTTGTCACTCAGCTTAGCGCTGATATGACGACTGATATTGATGGCAAGACTTATCAGAAAATTAACATTCGTGTGCGCGATGGCGAAGGTGCCGTTGCCTTGGATACCGATCAGGTGGAGGAACTGATCCAGTGCGTCAAAGACGGACTGAACGATCAGAACATAATGAAGATCCAGGAAACCAGCATTGGCCCTACGATCTCTGGCGAATTAAAGCGCAGTGCTATCGTTGCTTTGATCGTTTCCCTGTTCTTCCAGCTGATATACATCACTTGGCGTTTCGGTTCTCAGCTGCGCTACGGTGTGGCCGCTGATATCGCTTTGCTGCACGACGTCATTGTGATGGTCGGTTTCTATGCCTGGGCGGGACACCCTGTGGATTCCAGCTTTGTAGCTGCGGTGCTGACCATTGCCGGTTATTCGGTGATGGACTCTGTGGTTATTTTCGACCGCATCCGTGAGCATGGCCAAACAGAGAGCGGTGTGCCTTTCCCTGACCGGGTCAACCATTCCATCAATGAGACTATGACCCGTTCCATCAACACATCGTTAACCACTATCGTAGTTTGCGTGTCGCTGTACTATTTTGGCGGTTCTACACTGCAGGGCTTTGCTTATGCTCTGTTGGTAGGCGTTATGGCCGGTGCGTATTCTTCCATATTTATAGCATCTCCGATTTTGGTGGAATTAGATGTGCTGGCTAAAAAACGCGATGCCAACCGTCAGGCTGAATTGCGTCTGGCTGCTGAAGAAAGCGCCCGCGAAAGCGAGAGCGAGGGGGGGGCTTCCCGCAGCGTAGCTCGTTCTAGCCGCAGCGTTTCACATGAAAATCGTCCCAGCCGCAGTGCTTCTGAAGCTCCTTCCGCTTCGGGCCGTCCGCGCCGCCGTGTAAAAGGCACGCGCCGTTAGGCTATTAGCTTAGAGAAAAAAGAGTTGCGCTTGGCCGCGGCTCTTTTTTTTTGTTGGCAAGCGGCAATGACATTGTTGTACCTGGGCATAAAGGTGGCGATAATTGTATATGAGGTAGCACAACCAATGTCATCGAGCCTTAACTAAATGACATTGCTAAATTAGGGGGGAGGAAGGCAGGCCTCTGTAGAATTCCCCCCACTAGTATGTACCTTTATTATTTGGAGGATTTCCGATGCAGATTACGGTAAGTGGCAAAAATATAGATGTCTCTGATGCATTGCGGAAACAAGTAGAAAAAAAGCTCAGCAAGCTTACTGCGCGTTACGATACCTTGGTCAGCGCTAATGTGACTTTGTCTGTCGAGCGCCGCAACCAAATTGTGCAAATAACCGTTTTTGGAAAAGGTACGGAATACCGCGCTGAAAGCGACAGCGAGGATATGTACCGCTCAATCAGTGAAGCTGTCGATAAGCTGGATAAACAGCTATCAAAGAGCAGCGAGCGTCCTTTGGCAATTCGGAAAAAGGATGTCGTCTCCAACGATGGCGAGCGCCTTCCCGCGCCTGTCGAAGCTCCAGTTGCTGAAGCTCCTAAAGCGAGCGAGCCGAATGGGGTGAAAGTGGTGTCCTTTACCGCTGAAGCGCTTACAGTCGCGGAGGCTGTTAAAGCCTTAGAAGAAAAAGGCCATACTTTTTATACATTCTTTAATACCGAAAACGAGCGCATAAACGTAGTTTATATGGCTGAGCGCGGGATTTGCCTGATCGATCCTAAACTGCCGTAAATTACTAATCCGTCTTCTATATAAAAATAGGCCCTTAATGGGCCTATTTTTATATAAGCGTCAAACGTAGTTTTAGCGTTTACTATTAACTGATAAATATGCTTTAACATTGGCATATTATGATTTCCCCCCTTAAAGGTAATATTATTAGTTAGTAATTAGCTAACTTGCGAACTATCTGACTCCCCTAAACGGCATTGCCCAGTAGCTGAACGGCATTAACGCAAAACTGAAAAGTACAGCAGAGACTTTTAATTTTAAGAAGCTGTACCATAAATGACAGCACGCGCAGTAACGTTAAAAAAAGGGAATATTTTTACCAAAAAAGAATAGAAAATTTTTAAGTGTTTTATTTTTAAGCTTTTTGTGGGTATTTTTGTGTGTATGTAAGAGGTTAACTTGTGCTTTTAGTGCGTTGCGCTTATTGTCATGGAGCAGGAAAGCAGAAATGTGCCTGTCGCTGTGCTGGTTCGGCCAAAAAAGACTCTGCTTTCGAGAATTCCGAGACAGAAGAAGTGGCGGGAAACCTAAAAGTGAACCTTCAGCCGTCAGATGATGAGGATTTGTCGGCGTATTCGTGTTCACGTTGCCGTGATAGCGGCTGGGTTACCTGTCCTAGCTGCTGTGGCAGCGGCTTTGTAGAAATGCCGGCGTTGGCTTAATACAGGGGCTTAATGGTTATTTTTGGGGTTATTCCAGGAGATAGATAAAGTGGATAGCAAGAATACGAAGATAGTCTTCGTGGTAGTAATTATCGTGGCTGCTGTGTTCGGCTTTTTGGGGGGCAAGCTGTACCTGCAGCATCGCCAGTGGCAGACTATTGATGTTCCCGAGGTCTCTCCGAACGCAGCAAGTCCTTCGCCTTGGAGTGATTTTAATTTACCGACAGCCGATAAAACTGATAATCCCAGTCCAGCAGATAACGGCGGCGGTGTCTTGCCGAGTGGGGGAACGGACGGCGAAGTACTTGATGCTATGCCTGATGATGGCGCAGTACTTGACGCTATGCCAGACGACGATGGCGAAGCTAAAGCCGAAAGCTCTAAGCAAGCTGCGAAATCGTCTAAACCTTCTACTCCTTCTAAGCCTTTGACCGAAAAAGAGAAGAAGGAACAAGAATTCAAAGAACTTCTGCACAAAGAACATCTGGAGTTTTATAAGAAGTTATTTAAAGACCCAGAAAAGTTGGGTTTTGTTCCTGACGCCCAATTATTTAAAAGCGTTTATATGTGCATTCGCTCATCGTATGTGGAAAATGTTTCCGATAACAAACTGTACGATGGCGTCGTTGATGAAGTCGGCGTTTTGCTAGAAGCTAAAGGCCTTTCCGCTGATGGCCTGAAAAAACTCGATCCTGAACGCAGTGCCTTAGCGCAGCTGGACGAATTATACGGAGATAAATTCGATCAGCGCGTGCTCTATTATTCAGCTATTCAGGGTATGCTCGGTGGACTTGGCGATCCCTATACTGTGCTCATGACACCAGAAGAATACGGCAAATTGCAGGAAGAAGTGCAAAGTAAGGGTTTTGGAGGCATTGGTATTTATATTGAATTGGATAAAGAAGCCGGCAATCAGATTACCGTGGCCGATCCCGTCGAAGGCTGTCCTGGGGAAAAAGCAGGGCTGGAGAGCGGAGACCAGATATTGGCTATTGACGGTGAATCTACCAAGGGCATGGCTTTGGATGTGGCGACCAATAAAATACGCGGTAAAGTTGGCAGCAGTGTGGTGCTGAAAATACGCCGATCCGGGGTAAAAGAGCCCTTTAATGTTACTGTAAAACGCGCCATGATCCACGTGGTTTCGGTCAATGGCAAAATGCTGGATAATTCCATAGGCTATGTGCGCCTGCGTCAGTTCGGCAGCCATACCGGAGAAGAACTGCACAAGGAATTGGCTAAACTTATCAAAGCCGGTGCCAAAGGTATGATTTTAGACCTGCGCAACAATGGAGGCGGATACATCGATGCTTCAATCAGCGTCTGCGGTGAGTTCTTGCCTAAGCGCAGCTTGGTTGTCTATACCGAGGGGCGGGTGGAAAAACGCAATAACTATCTATCCGTCAAAGAACCTTTAGTCAAAGTTCCCGTGGTGGTGCTGATGAACCGTTATTCTGCCAGTGCTTCTGAGATCACAGCGGGAGCGTTGCGCGACCATAAAATTGCTAAATTGATCGGTGAAACCAGTTTCGGCAAGGGATCGGTTCAGCAGATTTTCCCTTACAACGACGGATCTGTCTTAAAAATGACGGTAGCTCATTTTTATTCTCCTTCAGGCTATAAGATCAACCATCAGGGCATTAAGCCTGATATCGTTAAGGATATGGACCCGCGCTTAGTTGGCAAGGGCGAGAAAGATATTCAGCTGCAGCGTGCTGTTAAATACCTTCGCGAAGGCCGATAGCGAAATCCGATAGGATGAGGTAAATATGTCTCAGGAAGCAAAGAAACATCTAACTTACTATGTGCTGACATATGGCTGTCAGATGAATGTTTACGATTCGGAAATTTTAGCGGCTTTAATGGAAAATGAGGGCTATTTACCCGCTGCCGTGCCGGAAGATGCCGATATAGTGATATTCAATACCTGCTGTATCCGCGATAATGCCGATCAAAAAGTTTATGGGCGTTTAGGAGATTTTAAGAAAAGGCGGGAAACCAATGCCAATTTTGTTCTGGCCGTGGCCGGATGCTTGGCTCAAAAAGACAAAGAGGGCATTTTGCAGCGTTTCCCCCAAATTGACATAGTGCTGGGTACGCATCAGGTGCGCAGGCTGCCCGAGCTGATTAAACAGGTTCTTGTTAAGCGCCAGGCGTTGGCCTGTGTGGGCCGCGTGGGTGATCATCTCGATATGCCAGCTCGCCCTTTGTCGGCGTTTCAGGCAAAAATTCCCATTTCCGTGGGATGCAACCAATGGTGCACTTATTGTATTGTGCCCTACGTGCGCGGCCCCCTCAAAAGCCGCCCGCTGCCTCTAATAAAGGCTGAAGCGCAGCGTTTAGCTGCGGAAGGCTGGCGTGAAATAATGCTTTTGGGGCAGAATGTCAACGATTACGGCCACGATCTCGAAGAAGACATCGATTTCGCCACGGTTTTGCGCGAGCTGAAAGGTATTCCTGGACTGGATCGGCTGCGCTTTACTTCGCCGCATCCCGCTTATTTTACCGATCGGGTTATTGAAGCTATGGCTGATAACCCCAGCGTTTGCGAGCATGTGCATCTTCCTTTGCAGTCCGGCGATGATGAAATACTGCGCAAAATGAAGCGCGGTTATACGGGAGATGAATTCCTGCAATTAACGGCCAAACTGCGCCAAGCTATACCAAATTTAGGCATTACCACGGATATTATTGTGGGCTATGCCAACGAAAGCGAGGAACAGTTCGAAAATACTCTGCGCGTGGTTGAAGAGGCGCAGTTCGATTCGGCGTTTATGTTCGCTTATTCGGAAAGGCCGGGCACTCCTGGCGCTTTGGCAGCTGCCCAAGTTCCTGAGGAAGTGCGCATGGAGCGTTTGTATAAGCTGATAGCTAAACAGAATGCTATTTCCGAAGCCAAACATCGCACCCGGTTAAAACAGGTAACCGAAGTCTTGGCTGAAGGGCCAAGCAAAAAAGAAAAAGGCCGCTATACGGGGCGTACCCGCCAAAACTGGCTGGTACATTTCCCTTGCGAAAAGGATTTGACCGGCTCTTTAGTGCGTGTGGAGCTGGAGGAAGCGTATATGTGGGGCTTTGTGGGAAAAATGCTTGAGGTAGTTGGCTGATTAAAGGTATTGGGAGAATTATATGCGTAAATTTTTTCTAGGATTGGCTTTGTCTTGCTGTCTGTGCTGGCCTGCAGGGCCTGCCAGGGCTGATTTGCAGGAAAGCCTGCTTAACGAATACAGTGCTTCTGAAAAAGGTGACACCTATTCTATAACCGACAGTACGGTTAGGAATATAGATGAGGTTCTCAGCAATCCCAATATACGTATAATTTGTTGGCAGGTTGAGTATAAAAACTATGATGAGGCCTGGACGCCGCGTTTGCTGGAATGGGTGCGCAATGGTGGATCGCTGTGGTTCTATGATGCTCGTTTGGCAGATCGCTTTGGCATGGAAATGTATGAGCTGCGCGGCGATCAGTTCCGCGGCAATCCCGAAAAAGGCGATATCGGCGATGTGAAGATGAAGGGCAGGGCGGTGACAGTCTTTCCTATCCAGAATCATGCCGTCAGCACTGGTGTGGGTTCGGTGGCCGCTTTTTTGCCGGTCTTGGATGAAAAACGCGATGTTTACGGTTCTATTGTCCCTCACGAGGGAACCTTAAATCTTTTGCAGTTCGCAGCGGATTCACCGGCGCTGGCGGCGCTGCGCCGCGAAGGTTACGGGACGGTAGTCTTTAAGCCTCTGCTTTGGGAAAAATCCCTCTCAGGGGAACGTTTTCAGCGCAATCTAATCGATTACTGCGCCGGATACGGAGTGCCGGGCATGGGCGGTGAAGGCCGGGTCGGCGAGCAGCTGCAGCAAAAACAGAACTACGTAAAAGATACGGCGTACCGAGGCAGCTCAGCTTCAGAAATGACTGGTAACGCTGCCCAGGAGCCAGCAGCTGCTTCAGGCTCTCAAGGAGGAACTGGTTCGGCTTTAGACAGTACTATTGCTGAAGCCCGCAGCCTGTACAATGCGGATTCGCAGGCTAAGTCAGCCAGCAATGAACCACCTGCGGCAGTCTCTCAAGACAGTATGAAAGTTGCTGGTGAGCAGTCTCCGCGTTTGGGCAGGGTAATTACTAAAGAGATCGTCTTTGAAGGAGGCAGTGAAAGCTTTAGGCTTTCCCCCGCAGAGATGCGCAGTTTAGTTATGGGCCAGCACGGCAATCTGGATACGCTGGAATTGCGTAGCGGCCGCATTATTAAGGGATTTATGACCACGACTTCGGTAAGCATAGAAACTAAAGACGGGGTATATGACTGTCCCAAGAGCAGTTTGCAGTCTATTACTTTCGGAGATAATCAGGAGCAGTAACCGTGGATAAAGATACTGATAATCATGGCAATTTTGAAGAACTTTTACCGCGACAGATTGTCGAAGAGCTGGATCGCTATATAGTGGGGCAGAATGAAGCAAAACGCGCCGTGGCAGTAGCGCTGCGCAATAGATACCGCCGTGAGCGCCTGCCGAAGGATATGCGCAGTGAAGTTGTGCCTAAAAATATCATGATGATCGGCCCAACAGGCGTAGGTAAAACTGAAATAGCCAGGCGCTTGGCTAAACTAACAAAAGCTCCTTTTGTCAAGGTCGAAGCTACCAAATACACAGAAGTTGGTTATGTGGGGCGCGATGTAGAATCGATGATCCGCGATTTGGCAGAGGCGGCGGTTCATTTAGTTGCCGAGGAGTATAAGGCAAAAGTACGCGACAAGGCGAAGTCCTTGGCTCTGGAGCGCATCTTAGACAAAATAGTGAAAATGGTTCAAGATAATTATGATGATTATAAGAACTGTTTGGAAGCCGACTTGGCTGCTGAGATAACAAACGATATCGAAGCTGTTGCTGAAACTGAAAACGCTGAGAATAATGCAGATGCCAAGGAGCAGTCAGCCGATGCTGCTCCTCAAGGCTCCGAAAAAAAAGCAGCCGAACAGCTGGGGCTGCCTGAAGATTTGGAGTCTTTGTCGAAATTGCTGCCCGGCGGTTTTGGCAATTTACTGGAGATGGCTGTAAAATCCCAAGGCCATCCAAATGAACAGGCGAAAAGCTCGCCTAAAAAATTGGATGCTGAAGATCGGGAAAAGCTTAAGAAACTTTTGTTGGCCGGTTCATTTGACAGCAGACTGATCGAAATCGAAGTTGACGACAATGCCGCTCAGGACGTGCAGCTGATTTCCAATGCTGGGATCGAGGAATTAGGGGTTAATTTCAGTGAAATTTTGGGAGGCCTGCTGCCTAAACGCAAAAAAAAGCGCAAGCTGAGCGTCAGTGAAGCTTTGGAAATTATGGAATCTGAGGAAGCCGATAAGCTGGTGGACTTCGACGTGGTTAAGCGCGAAGCGATTGAGCGCGCAGAAAGCCGGGGTATCGTTTTCCTGGATGAAATTGACAAAATTGCCGGCGAAGGGACGCACGGAGGAAATCCCGATGTCTCGCGCGGGGGAGTGCAGCGCGATATACTGCCTATCGTCGAAGGATCGGCCATCAATACGAAATATGGCATAGTGCACACCGATCACATTCTTTTTATCGCGGCGGGGGCCTTCCATGAAACTAAGCCTTCGGAACTGATCCCAGAGCTGCAGGGGCGTTTTCCTATTAGAGTCAATTTAACGAGCTTGGGTGAAAAAGATCTGCAGCGCATTCTCGTCGAGCCTAAAAATGCTCTGACGCGCCAATACGAAGCTTTGCTGGCCGTGGAGGGCATAGAACTGAGCTTTACCGAAGACGGAATCGCGGAAATGGCGCGCATGGCCGCAGAAGTCAACGCTGAAACCGATAATATAGGAGCTCGCCGCCTGCACACCATCATGGAGCGCGTGCTAGATAAGATTTCCTTTGACGCTGCCGAGCTTAGCGAGAAGAAAGTGGTAATTGACAGCGAGTACGTCAAGCAGCAGCTGAGCGATGTCGTGGAGAGCCGCGATCTTTCGAAATTTATTTTATAACCTCTTGACTCTGTGGAGCTGGCATATTAAAATGCCCAATTGAGAGCCTGGCTGGTAGGCTGGGCTGACTACGCAGCAACAGCGTTCCGTCAAGTCCGTTGGGGTCTCCGAAAAATTCGGAGTGAACGGATAAAGTTGCAAGGAGACTCAGAAATATTTAGCTGAGTCTAAGAACCCTAGGAGGATTAATCATGGCTGCTTTGATAAGCATGAAACAGCTGCTCGAGGCCGGTGTGCACTTCGGCCACCAGACCCGTCGTTGGAACCCTAAAATGGCGCGCTATATTTTCACCGAGCGCAATGGCATCTATATTATCGACTTGCAGAAAACGGTCACCCGTCTGAAAGAAGCTTATAGCTTCATCCGTGCCGTGGCTAAGGGATGCTATGACTATGAAGAAGGGCGCATCTGTGACACTCAGATCGACGAGCCTCGTCCTATTTTGTTCGTAGGAACTAAAAAGCAGGCCCAGGAAACCATTATGGAAGATGCTCAGCGCTGCGGTGAGTTCTATGTAACTCAGCGTTGGCTGGGCGGTATGCTGACCAACTGGAAAACCATCCAGACCCGTATTCAGCGCCTGAAATCCCTGGAAGAAATGAAAGAGAACGGCACCTATGAGCGCCTGACCAAAAAAGAAGTTTTGAAGCTCGAGGAAGAGCGCGAGAAATTGGAAAAATTCTTGGGCGGTATTAAGAATATGAAACGCCTGCCCGGTGCTCTTTTCGTAGTCGATCCCCGCAAAGAATACATTGCCGTTACCGAAGCCCGCCGTATAGGCATTCCCGTGGTAGCTATTGTGGACACCAACTGCGATCCAGATGAGATCGATTATCCTATCCCCGGCAACGACGACGCTATCCGCGCTGTTCGCCTGCTGACCGGCAAGATCGCGGATGCGGTCATTGACGCCAAAGCCGAGATGGAAATTCACGTCGATTCCGATGTGGCCGCTGAAGAAGCCGAAGAGGAAAAAGACGCTGAAGCTGTGGAGATTACTGAGACCTCCACGGTTAAATATACCAATGAAAACGGCAGCGTTGAAGAAGTTAAAGTCGGCGTATGGCGCTCTGAGGAATAGTTAAGATAGGTTGAGGTAAATAATAATGGCTAATATTACCGCTGCTCAAGTTAAAGAATTGCGCGATTTGACTTCGGCTGGCATGATGGACTGCAAAAAAGCTCTGACCGAGTGCGATGGTGATCTTCAGAAGGCAGTAGAATGGCTTCGCAAGAACGGTATGTCCAAAGCTGATAAAAAAGCTTCCCGTTCCACCAGTGAAGGCCGCATCGGTTTCTACATGCACCATGATGGCAAGCAGGGCGCTATGGTAGAGCTTCTCTGCGAGACCGACTTCGTGGCCCGCAATGAAAAATTTGGCGAACTCCTCGACAAGCTGTGCAAACAGGTTTTGGCGATGGATCCCAAATACATCACCAAAGATCAGATTCCTGAAGAGGTTTTCGCCAAAGAGATGGCTATTGCCCGCGAAGCTACTCTGAACGAAGCTAAGGAAATCATCGAAGAAGCTGAGCGCTGGCAGAGCACTCTGCAGGATGCCGAAGCCGCTTACGCTAAAGCTGAAGCTGCTGTCGCCGCTGCTGCCGATGAGGAAGCCCAAAAGGCCGCTAAGAAATCTTTGCAGAATGCTCTGGAGAATAAAGATTCCGCCGTTAAGAGCGCGGGCAGAGCTTCTGGCAAAGCCAAGAATTCCCAGTCTTTAATCGACAATCCTGAAAAGCTGGATATGGTCATTAAAGGAAAAGTGGAGAAACTGCTGGCCGATCAGTGCCTGATGTCTCAGGAGTACGTTCTCGGCGACAAAATCTCCATCGAGCAGATGATTAAAGAAGTCATCGGCACCCTGGGTGAGAACATTAAAGTCAACCGTTTCTGCCGCTTTAAGATCGGTGAATAGTTTTCTTTAATATTATCGTTCTAAGAACGTAAAAAAGAGCGGAAGCCGCTGTTAATCGGCCGACGCTCTTTTATTTTGCTATGGGTCATTTTGGTAGCATTATGTTATGGTATGTTAACAAATAGACATTTACTTTTAGGAATATTTGAGTTATAAATCTTATGATCAAGAGAAGTATGCTTGTGCTCCATTGGGGGAGCGGGAGCGTGCAGAATGGAAGGTGCTGTGTCGTATGAGCAAAGTCGAGGGCAATGGCCAAATTAATAAACTGATGTACATCGACTATGCTTCGATGGGAAGCAATCCCAAAGAAGTTATGGACAAGTACATGAAGGAAATGGAGAGCGTCAGCACTAAGATGCTCGCGGACATGGGTTATAAGGGCCTTGAAGGCAAAGACATGAACAAGGCCATAGAAAAACTGTTCAATGACATGGATAAAAAGCTGGGCGACGGCGGCATCGGCAGCATCATGGGTGACATGGGGAAGAATATTACGGCCAGTAATAAAATTCTCGAACAGATGTCAAAGATGAACGACTGGTCTGCTCTAACTAAGATGGACGGTGCCCAGGGATTGGGCGGCGTGTCCACTACCGATGATTTAGCGGCCAGCGTTAAACAGATGATGAGCGCTTCTGCTATGCCTTCTTGGGCTCCCACTTCTAGCGCTATGCCCGCTCCTGGCAGCAACATTACCGATTATAGCGGTATGTTTGAAAAAATGACCAAAGAACTCAGCGACAAGAATAAGCAGCTTCTCAAAGGTGAAACGCCAGCTAAAGACAATGTCGCTAAGGACGCTAAAGCTGCTCAGACTACCGGTTCTAATCCTCAGTACGAGGCCATGGTCAAACAGGCGCAGAAAATGGTCGAAACCGGCGATTACAGCGCTCTGATGGGAATGGGACAGCAGGCTCAGGCTGGCAGCGGTGCCGCAACGGCTTTTTCTGTGGCCCAGATGCAGATGACCGACTATCAGAATGCCCAGACGGTAGCCGCTCAGATGGGCGGCGTTCCTCAGGCCCCTGCGCAGGGTGGCTCTATGTCCACAGCTTTCTCCGTGGCCCAGATGCAGATGACTGACGCTCAAAATGCGCAGCTCCAGCCTGGTGGCTCAACGACAGCTTTTTCTGTGGCTCAGATGCAGATGAATAGTAATCTGAACACTAACATAGCTGCGATGTTTACCACCAATGCCCCCGGCGGTTCCGGTTATAATCCTGCGGCTGCCGGTTCTTTGGTCATTCCCAACGCTGTGCCTTCAGCTTCCGCTCAGAACACTAATATAGCCGCGATGTTTACGCAAAACGCTCCCGGCGGTTCCGGTTATGCTCCTATGGCTCCTGGTGCTCCGGCGGGTAGCTCTGACATTGCCGCTATGTTTACGCAAAACGTTCCCGGCGGTGCTGGTTACGCTCCTGTAGCCCCTACTGCTTCCGCTCAGAACACCAATATAGCCGCGATGTTTACGCAAAATGCTCCTGGTGGTTCCGGTTACGCTCCTGCAGCCCCTACCGCTCCCGCTGGCAGCGCTGATATAGCCGCGATGTTTACGCAAAACGTTCCCGGCGGTGCTGGCTATGCTCCTATGGCTCCTGCCGCTCCCGCTGGCAGCGCTGATATAGCTGGCAGCTTCACCCAGAATGCCCCCGGTGGCCCTGGTTACGCGCCTATGGCTCCTGCCGCTCCCGCTGGCAGCGCTGATATAGCTGGCAGCTTCACCCAGAATGCCCCCGGTGGCCCTGGTTACGCGCCTATGGCTCCTGCCGCTCCCGCTGGCAGCGCTGATATAGCTGGCAGCTTCACCCAGAATGCCCCCGGTGGCCCTGGTTACGCGCCTATGGCTCCTGCCGCTCCCGCTGGCAGCGCTGATATAGCTGGCAACTTCACTCAGAATGCCCCCGGTGGCCCTGGTTATGCGCCTATGGCTCCTGCCGCTCCCGCTGGCAGCGCCGATATAGCTGGCAACTTCACTCAGAATGCCCCCGGTGGCCCTGGTTACGCGCCTATGGCTCCCGCCGCTCCCGCTG
>JAUNIO010000030.1:32728-36124 GCA_030535355.1 bacterium
CAGAATGCCCCCGGTGGCCCTGGTTACGCGCCTATGGCTCCCGCCGCTCCCGCTGGCAGTGCTGGTATCGCTGGTAACTTCACTCAGAATGCTCCCGGTGGTCCCGGTTACGCGCCTATGGCTCCCACCGCTCCCACGGGTAGCTACGATATAGCCGCTTCCTTCATAAATCCCGCCCCCGGCGGTGCCCATTATGCCGCTGCTAAGCCCGCCAGCGCAGACGGCTCTATAAGTGAAGCTTATGCCAATGGTGTGTCCGGGGCTCAGAGTATGATGCAGACCGGCAATTATGCGGCTGTATATGATAACAGCATCGGAAGCTCAGCTAATTTAACTGCGACTTATAATGACTTCATGAGAAGCTATATGGCTTCTATGGGTATGCAGGAGAGCAGTATTGACAGCACTATGAACTATTATTTCGGTTCGTTTGATAGTTCTGCTACAGCTATGACTGGTTATAACAGCAACTTTGCTGCCTCTTTGCCCAACAGCAATAATTCACAAGTTAATCCATCCGGCGATAGCGTAAAGGACCCGGCAAAAGCTGGCCTGCACTAATGATGGTTGGAAGTTTTAAGGGTGGTGAATAGTTATGGCTGAGATGGAAATGATTAAATTGAATCTCAACGCTAATATTGCTTCTGCAGGTGGAGCGTCATCTATAGGAGCTCTGAATAACAATCAAGCTCAGTTAGTTCAGAGCAGTCCTCAGCTAAAAGCCATGGATAAAATGGCTGCTGAAATGACAGCTCCTGGTGGCAACAGTATTGCTGATCTTTCCAAAAAACTGGAAACAGTTAATTTGGACAGTAATGCCAAGTTCGCTCAAGGTATGCAGCAGATGGGAGCTGCCAATAGTTACTTGGATGAATGTCAAAATCAGAGTGTAGCTCCGCAAGGCAAGCCGCTGAGCGGTATGCAGCCCGGTATGGAACAGGGAAATAAACTTACTTCTCCCAATGCTGTTCCCAATCCAGCCCCTAATCCTAATCCTGTGGCAGCTAAACCAGCTGCTGAATCCAATTCAGCTGCTGCGCCTAAACAGCCAATACAGAATCCTGCCGCCCAGAATCCTATTGGGCAGTGCTTGGAGTCTTGTTTTGGCGATCAGATACCTGCTTCGGAGAGACAGAGTATCGCTGATTTCTACGGACAAGCTGCCAGCAAGAATCCTCAGCCGCAGTTAGGCGCTCCCCAGCATCTTCCACATGCTCCTCAGACCCCACAGGCCCCTGGAGCTAAGCCGGCGGCTGTGCCTCCTCAGGCACCTCCTCCGCCGAGAGCGCCCCAGGGTCAGACTGTCGCCCCCAAGAATCCGCCTCTGCCCAGTGCTCAAGCGGCTAAGGTCCCAGCTCAGAATGAGCCTGCTGTGCGCCCAGAGGTCTTTGTCCGTGAGGAAATAGCCCCTAATCCCAGCTTTGAAGATATGGCCAGCCGCTTTGGTTTGGATGGTAACATCGCCAATAACTTTGGTGCCGGTGATCCTCAGCAGGTAAATTCTGTGCTGTCGCAATATATGCAGCATGCCAATATGGGTGCTGCGCACAGTGAAGTTGCTGCGGCCCTGCCTAATCAGGAATTTGCCGCTGGGGCTGACATGGGATTTAACCCCATGGCTGGCTTGGGAACCTCTATAGCTGAAGGAATGGCTCTGCCGACAGACGCTGGCAATCCTTTGGTTAACGCTGAAGGTGCTCCCCGACAGTTCAATGCGCCTATCGATATGGTAGGCAGTACGGCTATGAGCACTAATATGGCTAACTTGGAACAGCTCGTCAACATGGACTTGATGGAGAAGTTTACTTCTGGTATGACGATGCAATAAGCAGCTGCTGAGTGCATTACGCAGAAAGCCTGACAGCTTTGTAAGCCGTCAGGCTTTTTTGTTGATTATTTGTAGGCGGTCATAAAAGTTTAGGCTGTGACTGTTTCTTCAACACTAGCCTTCGCTTGGGCGGCATTGTTATCAATGTTGGCTGGAGATGATGGCATAGCGGTAGGGGCTGCTGCTGGCGGTGCCCCCATGGGCTGATTGTCCGGCTATAGGGGACCGGAAGGTTTGAGACAGAGGGGGTGCGGGGCCGAGGGCCTCGGGAGGCCGATTCTATCGGGGCCGCGGGCCGATTTCACACCCGGGCCGCGCGACACTTGATTTGAGACAAACCTTCCGCTTTCCTTCCGCTAAAGTGTCGCAAATTTCCACAAAAGAGCACGGTTTTTCCAACGCCATCAGGCCGCCCATCGTCACGGCGCTTAACCCTAAAAGCAGTCCACCTCGAAGCGCCCTCCGGCCCGCAATGGCCGCGATCTCCAACAGTCAAAATAATCATCGAGCCGCCCATTAAAAGCGCGTTTAACGGACCTTAAATTGTCGTTGAACGCGCTTCTTTGTGTTTCAAACCAAATGAGGATTCAATTTCTGATCGGCAGATTTCGTGAGGCGGTTTAAATCCCAAAATATCAGCAATAGGGCAAATATTAAAAAACATATCCGATGCACCCAATGCACCCCAATGCACCTACGATCTAACTTTGCCTATATCTACCAACCTCAGAAGCATTATTTACACAATCAAGTATAAATCGTTTACCGTCTTCATTTAATTGGCGATAAATATCTAAAATATGGCTTTCTTCATGTGTAAAACTAGGACACCCCTGAGAGCTGGTCTCTTTTTTATCATTCTCATTAAAGAACCATGATAATTCTTTATTTAAGGCAACAGCAATTTTGAGCATCGTTTCTATAGTTATTTTACGCGAGCCGTCCTCATATCTGCGAACTTGGCGATCAGTAACGCCTATAGCATCTCCCAGCTGAGCAGTTGACATATCAACACTAATTCTAGCAGCAGTTATTCTGTCGAGTATTGTTTTCAGATGGACCATAATGGTCCTATTCATAAGTAAATTATCCTTTCCTACCGTTGACAAACGGACCAAAATGGTCTATTAATACATTTGACGGACCTATATGGTCCGAAGAAAGGATAAGTAATGCAATTATCTTTAGCACTAAGACAAGCTAGAAAGGCTGCTGGATTAACAATACGCGAAGCGTCTCAGCGTTTAGGTGTTGCGTACAGAAGCGTTGCTAGATGGGAAGAAGGATCGAGGGTACCATCGTTGGCTACCCTTAGACAGATTGCTAAAGTCTACGGCATTACTATAACTGCGCTAATGGAGCAATGCGAATGTGGATCGATGTAAAGCAAGCCGCGCTGCTCTATGGTTGTGCGCGACAAGTATTCATGCGTAAACTTCCTAAGTTGCTGACCCGTCAGGTTCCAAACTCTAACGGTGGGCGATCTAAATGGGAAATCGCCCTTGAGTCCCTCCCTGTGTTTTTTGCAAGCCCTTTTTGCATAAAATTGCAAAATATTTTTGCACAAA
>JAUNIO010000003.1:0-52771 GCA_030535355.1 bacterium
CGCAGTCGCGACTTCTCCCCCTCCCATCCTTTAGGGGGAGTCAGATAGTTTCGCAAGTTAGCTAATCGCTAACTAAATGATATTACCATATCGGCAAGCAGCCAAACATTTATACAATTTTACGCCGGATGCTAGTGATCTTCCCACCGTGTTCAGCGAACCCTCGCGAGTGGTTCGGACAGAAAACGCAATGCCTCCCGCGATAACAACCGCCGGAGGCATTGCCTAAACAGCGCTGCCAGTGCCGCGCCGAATTGCTAACTTACTTTATGACTGAGCTCTCACATCGATGTACCCGGTAATGCGCGGATCATCAATAGGATATTCGCGGGCCATCACATGGTCATCGGCATTGCCCTCAAGGGTGTACACCACGCCATCTTCGACTTTGACAACTACACCCACGTGATCTTCTTCAGTACCACCGTCCCAAGCTTCTCCGTCCCAATCGATGAAGATGGCATCGCCAGCTTGAGGCGTGTAGGGTTCTTGGCCTTCCTCAAGATGAGCCTGAGAAGGTCTGAGCGTCCCTTCGCCCTGAGCCTTCTGCATCAGGTAACCGCAGCCAACGAGCGTTTCCCAGCTCGAATCGGAAGTGTCGTAAACCCCGTATTTCTCAGCCATAGAGGTGAAGAAAGCGCAGCACCAAGCGCCGTTTTCGTCATCAGCGCAATTGAGTCCCGTTCTTTGGATGATCTCGTTAATAAGAGCGCCTTGAACGGGATCATCTTCGCTCCAACCCTCCATGCTGCCCCATTCCTTCAGCATCTGGTTAACTTTTTCGTCGAACTCGGCAGCACGGGGATCGGTAACGCTCTCCGCGCTTGAACCAGACTGAACGGCAGCCGCTTCCTCGCCGGAGATTTCGGCAGCCTGAGCGCCATCGCCGTAGTTAAAACCGTTCTGTTTGCCCGTATTTATAAAACCGGTAATGCGGGGGTCATCAATGGCATACTCTTTTCTGGACACGGCGTTGCCGGAATTGCCTTCGATGGTGTAAATCTTGCCGTTCTCGACCTTCTCGACGATTCCGATATGGTCTTCATAATAGCTGCCGTCCGCGCGCTGGCCCTCCCAAGCTTTTTTGTCCCAGGAGAAGAAGATGGCGTCACCGGAATGGGGTGTATAATCGCCGCCGTGGGCCTGGGAAAGTTCGAGGCAGCCATCTTTCTGAGCCTCATGCATCATTTCTCCGCATCGGATGTGATTGGTCCAGCTCAAATCGGAAGTATCGTAGACTCCGTGTTCCTGTAAAATAGCGGTGGCAAAAGCGCAGCACCAATCATTAGTCTGACAGTCTATGGATTCCCAGTTTTTCCCGAGGATCCCATTGATCGTCTGGGCATCTTCCCAATTAGCAGCATTCAGGCCTTCCAAGCTGTCCAAATGATCAAACATCTCCTTGACCTGCGGAGGCACTAGCTGGCCGTTATAATCGACTAAACCGTTGGCAGCCTCAGCTTCTCCGGCAGTGCCCGCTTCTTCAGCAGCAACGGTCTCGCCAGCGGTATTCTCCTCGCCGGCTACTTCCATGGCGTCCCCTTCAGCTACTGCAACGGTCAGACCAGCAGCTTCTTTGGCTTCGCCATAAATGCTGAGCGGCGCATTATCCTGTGCGCCTTGAGCCTGCTGTTTGGAGCAGTTGAGATAGCCTCTGACCTCTTCACTGTTGAGATCGTACTCGCGGCGGGAAACTGCGTCTCCAGAATTGCCCTCAATGGTATAAATCTTACCATCGGCGACTTTTTCAATAACGCCGATATGATCGGAGACACCGTCCTGCTCCCAGTCGAAGAGCACACCGTCACCGGGTCTGGGGGTATAGCCGTTGCCCTGTTTTTCCCAAATATTCTGATCTTTGCCCCAATTCTCAATGGTGGGACAGTAGTTAACGTTAGGGCAGCTGGAAGTGTCCAAGACGCCGTTCTCGTCCAATTTGTTCATGGCGTAAGCGGCGCACCAAGGCGTGGTCTGGCAGTCGATACCGCTGCGATTGGTGACATCGTTGATCTTGGCGGCTTCTTCAGGATTATTCTCGCTCAGGCCGACCATATCGCCCATCTGGCCGAGCATATTGCTGACGTTGGGCGCCGTCTTGGCATAATCGTTATTGCTGGCTTCAAGTTTAGCTATCTGGTCCTCGAGCTGCTGAATCTCCTTCTCTTTGCCGGAAACGGCCTGTTTGCTCTCGGCCAGCTCATTCTGAACGGTCTTGGTCTGCTCGTCATTCTGCAGAGCTTCCTTGAACTTGGGATTATTCTCAGCTTCCTTATTCTTGGCAGCGTCCATCTTCTGCTGCGCGGCCTGCATGGCAGCATCCTGCTGACTGACTTCGCTCTGCTTGGCAGCCTTGGTCTGCTCGATCTGGCTCTTCTTGGCCTGCAGCTGCTGCGATTCGCTTTCCAGTTTGGCCTTCTCGGCGTTCAGCTGGCTAATCTTGGCCTCTATGGCAGCCTTTTTCTGCTGATAAGCGCTGACAGCGGCACTGTTGTCTTCACCTTCTTTAGCCGCAGCCGGAGGGGTCAGAGAAGCCAGCTCAGCCTGAGCGGCACTCAAACTGGCAGCATTGGAGGCCTTGGCCTGATTATTAGCACTGATCGCCTGATCGTTGGCCGTGCCTTCCTGACTAGCTCTGGTTAGCTCATTCTGCGCGGCAGTCTTGGCGGTTTTCGCGGCCTCCAGTTCCTTCTTAGCGGCCTCGTAGTTTTCATCGGTTCCTTTGCTGCCGTTCTCGTCCTGATTGGCTTTGGACAGTTCTTCACGGCGGTCATTGAGCTTGGTCTGGTTATCATCGACTTTGTTCTTCAGCTCGCCCAACTCGCCCTGAGCCTGCGATTTGCGGTTATAGAGTTCGTTTATATTCTGAGCAGCGGGTTTGTCAGCGGCGGCATTAGCGGCACCGCTGCCCTCGGAAAACTCTACAAAATCGGCGGTTAGCTCGTTTATATCTACACTAGAACCGAAATCCGCATAACTGTTCTCGGTGCTGACAGCGTTAAAAGAACTGTAATTAAGACTAGAAACACTGCTAATAGACAAGATACCTGCCTCCTAAATTAAAAGACTATATGAATATTATCCTTTCATTTATGCCTACAAAATGCCTATTTGTCTAGGTCTAAAAGCAACTGATAGCCCAATATTTTTACAAGTTTTCTCAAACTGCCATTCGGCAAAATAGTGTATTTAGCCAACAAAAAAAATAATACTGTGGTACAATGAGTAATAATATACTTTTGGGTGTGTGCCAGGCAAGAAGGCAATAGTTTTAGATAAAGGAAAGTGTATGCAAGAGTTACCGATCGGAGTACAAGATTTCAGCCTGCTGCGAAAAGAGAATCTCCTGTATGTCGATAAAACGTCCCGGCTGCTCGAATTGGTCAGCAGCGGAAGAAGATATTTTCTGTCCCGGCCGCGCCGATTCGGAAAATCCCTGACTTTATCAACTCTCGAAGCCATGTTCCAGGGGAAACAGCATTTGTTTGCAGGCCTGCAAGCTGAAACCTGGGTTAACGAACAGGCCCAGCATCCCTGCCCTGTTCTGCGGCTTGATATATCCACCTGCGAGCACGAAACCGCTGATATTTTTAAGCAGTCTTTACAGGATATGCTCTCCCGCTTGGCCAGGCGTTTTCAGATCACTCTGCACAGCCAAACAATTAGCGGTCAGCTTCAGGACCTCATCGAGGAGATATTTAACCGTCACGGTTATGCCGTGGTCCTTATAGATGAATACGACAAGCCCATCCTCGACAGCATCAGCGACCTCGATCAAGCGGAGCAGCTGCGCTCAATCCTCCGTTCTTTTTACACCACGCTTAAAGGATGCGATGAATACCTGCGCTTCGTCATGCTGACCGGAATATCTAAATTCAGCAAAGCCGGGGTCTTTTCCGCCCTCAACAACCTTGAAGATATATCTTTAGACGCTAAATTCAGCGACATCGTCGGCTATACTCAGACAGAGCTGGAATTGTGCTTTAATGATCATATAAACAAAGCAGCACAAACGCTGCAGCTCACCAGAGAACATTTTCTCGAACGCCTCAAAGGGTACTACGACGGTTTTTCTTTTGACGGCCAAATCAAATTATACAATCCATTCTCCATAATGCAGTGTCTGAAAAAAGCCGCTTTTAATAATTATTGGTACGAAAGCGGCTCACCCTCGTTTATTGTAGATTATCTAAAACAACATCAAATTGAAGAACCTGAGAATTACCGCCATACCGCAGTCAAAGATGATTTTATCAGTTCTCAGGATATCGAACGCGCCGATCCCTGCTCCTTCCTATTTCAGAGCGGTTATCTGACCATTGAGAAGAAAGAAGAGCATCTGCTCACCCTAGACTTTCCCAACCGCGAAGTGCTCGATTCGCTGTCCAGCATGTATCTAAAGCTAATTTACAAAGTTGAAAGCTATGCTGTGCTGGGCAATGAAATTTGGGCAGCTTTGCGGCAAGGCGATATAGCGGAAATGGTTAGGCTTTATAATATCGCTCTTGCCGCCGTCCCTTATGACGATTTCAGCCGCCATCAAAACGAATCATGGTACCGTTCCTTATTTATCATGCTTCTGCGTGGAGCCGGGATAATAGCTTACAGCGAACCGCACACTTCCAAGGGACGGGCCGATGTAATCATTCAGTTTGAACAGCAGATTGTTATCCTGGAATTCAAATATGCCGCTGCATCTGAAGAGGTAGCCCGCAAACGTACTGAAGGCGAGAAGCAGCTGTTGGAGCGGGAATACGCAAAAACTTATAACAGCGAAGAGCGCCACGTAATCACGGCAGTCATCGTGGCCGATGCAGAGAAACGGCAGGCGATACTGTAAAGCGTATCTGTTCTAGCCAGCCGAAAGGCTAATGCAAATTTTAAATTTACCGCCATTTGCACAAAAATCTAAAACACAGCGTTGACCGCTCCGTCATCTGGCGACCGATTTCGTAGCCAATTTGGGCAGCAGCAGAGATTATATCCAGTCAGTATCCAGTTAGTGTATGCCATTTCCGACCGAGAAAAGATGGGGCCGGAACAGGCTTCGCTGGTTAAGGTGTCAGATTATTTCAAAAAGATCATTGTTGTCTATTCGCACTCGCCTTTGTGGAGAAACAAACAGGGCGCGACCATCATGAACATATTTGATTTTCTGTTGGATGAAAACAGCTTAGACCGCTGACAGCGGGCTGTCTGCTCTCCTGCATAGGTGATGTAACAGATTAGTGTATTCCCTGGATTGATGCACAATTGATGCACAAACATCACTGATGTAGATAAAAACATCAGAGCTACATTTCGTCATACAGTAATTATTTTTCAGGAGAATTCCCATTTCAGCTTGAGCTATTTATATCCTAGCACCACTCCGCAAACTTGCTTCGTATAATGCAACACCACCCCATACGAATAAAACCAAAAGAATTATTCCTATAATCGACAGAACTAGAACATTACCACAGCCTAAAAGTTCAAACAAACTCGGATTAGTGGTTCTTTTAGGCTTCCAGCCTTCATAATAATTTGGATCAAACTGCCAAATAAACCGCAAAGTATCTTCAATTCTTGTATTCATTATCGCCTTAACATCAGGCTTTACGTAATAATTATCTAAACACCTGTCACAATGCTTTACTAATAATTTTGCATAAACAATTTGCTTATCTTTAGCATATATTTGAACTAAAGCATCAACAAAACTCACTTCACACTGTGCAAAACCATCATTAATATTTGACTCTATAATCGAATCTCGATAATTATGGCGTTTAATATTTCTACTAAGATTTTGCATCGGTCTTAGTGATACAAGTTTGGCTAAATCATTACTCATTCTTGAAAACAGTTCTTGCATTTCCGAAGATTCGGAAATATCATAGTTTTTGGCAATAATACGAATATTACTAGCCAAAACGTTCAGCAATTCAGGCCGTTTAATCTTTTGTGTACTATAAAAAGCCGCCATTGTGCGACAGTAAACGCTATAAAAGACTGCTTCAAAATCATGCGAATCAGCTGATTCCAGACGATTATAGTACTTTACCGCTTCACTCCATTCACCAGCCGCTTTAGCACGTCTGGCGTTATTTAAATTATTAACATAACTGGCAGAACGAAGCTTACGAATTGTTGTAGGTTCAGAAACCCTATTCTCCAACTTGGAAGCTATGGTTTCCAACGTAGATGTAATAGTTTGCAATTTAGCAGAATTAGATTGAGAAGCGAAAGAATTGCTCTGCGTCTGTGACGCATTAACTTGCGAAACGGATGAACTTATCTGTTTCGCTGATTTACTTTCGGGAATACTCTTGCCTTTCTTTGTTTCCCCCACTTCAACCAACAGTTTCTTCGCTTCATCAGCAGTATACTTTAATCCACAATCCTGACAGATAAATACGCCATCTTTTTTAACTATATTAGAACTGCCGCATATCTCGCAAACTATTTTCTTCATCGATGATCAGCTTCAAATAATATCTGAAAATAAACACTTACGCACCCTAAGCGGGTAAAAAGCATCGAAGAAATAAGATGCAAACCAGCCGCAGAATATCAAACGCAAATGATAATGACAAACGAAGAATTATCGTTTGCGTTTGCGCTCATAAACTTTTTTGCCGCTGGCGCTGTAATGGTATTTGCCGCCTCTAGGCCCAGTATAAGTGGTATAATTTCCCGAACTGCTTCTTGCAGGATAATAACCGTCGGCAGGTCCATTAGTTACCCCTGTATTGGCAGATGGAGTATAAATATTCGTTGGCTTATAATATGATGAAGAATTATATGATTTTGTATTTCCGGCTGTTGCAGACTGTTGACCTGTAGCTCCGATATTTACATTTTTGCAAGTTGAACATTGATGCCCTGACGAATAGTCATTATCTAGCGGGGATACTTCAACAACTACTTCATTCTTCAAAAACGGACAATCTTTCTTGCTGTGGAGAAGAATGTAACCGCTATCATTAGCGGCTTTATAATATACTTTAACGTTTTCACTACCGTTATTCTTGGCTGTATCAGCGTAACAAGGAGAGAATATTAAGAAAGAGAGAGAGAGAGAGAGAGAACTCTCATCAACATATTCGATAGGCTCATTTAGACCTCCAGAACGGCTCAGCAATAATAGAACACGAATTAATTATAATCTAAATTAGACACATAGTCAATAAGTCTTATTGATAAGTATTTTTAAATATCACATATTTGTGATATTTAAAAAATGCCGCAACAGACTCCCAAATCAGGTGAGCGTCAAAACCTCGTTTTCGCTATAAACTATTCGTACTCTCTACGTGAATCAACACCAACTACAAAAGGCCTGAAAATAGAAATAGGATTACACATTTATTAGACAATATTTCTAAAGCCGATAAAATCGGGAATTATTTGGCCACCTGTCGCAAATATGCGACAGAACGACAATTTTCCGGCAGCTGCCCTCCGGCCAAGGCATGATTTCCGCCGCTGTATATGGAAATTATTCGCTATGAACGAAGAACGAGTCAACACCGAGAAAAGCTTGCTGCCTCCCTCCCCATTTGCTGCCCTGCTCAAATTCTGGCCCTACCTCGCCAAGATGGGCCAGCTGGCCGAAGCCCAAGCCGTCCTGCGCCCCGAACAGTGTCCCGCCACGCTCCAAGCTATGGGCAAGGCTATCCTGAAAGCCCTGCGCACGGTTTACCTAGCCGATGATAGCGACGAAAGCAGCAGCCCTTGCAATCAGCTCATTCACCTAATGAATAAGCAGCGTCCCTGTCCCGCTGAAGTGTTCGATTCGCTGCAGGCTTTGCTGGTGCTGGCCGACAAAAAACTGCCCGAGTATTCCCCGGAACGCTCAGCGTCTCTGGGCATGTCCTGCGCTTATCTGGTCTGCCAATGGCTGGAAGCCGTTTTCGCCAACGCAGCTACTCTGGACCCCTTGTACAGCCTGCCCGCCAAACCAACAGTCAACTTTGCCACGCCGGAAGAGCAGAAACAGGCTTATGACGAGCTGTTCGACAAGCTGCATCAGCAGGCCAGCCGCTACGCCAGCACACCTCCGCAGGCCTTTCTCGACCCCAAGCTGGAACCCAGTGAAATGCGCACCCTGGGGCAGAAGACCCGTCCCTATCAGTCGCTAAAACATGAACTAAAATCCTTCCTGGCTGCTGTAATCTTCTTTTTCAACATCACCAACGAAGGTAGCTTATTCCTCAGCTATGCCCTATGCTGCAACCGCCTCTCAGTCATAAGCGAGCTGGTTCTCATCAACAATTCTTCACAGGACCTCAGCAATGTAAAGCTGATTATCACCTCTCCGCAGAAGATATTCGCCGATTATGAATCAAGTATTAATTCAATACCAAGCAATTCGTCGCGAGCTATATTAAACCCAAAATTCGTTTATAATTTAGATTATCTGACCTCGCTGACCGAAACAGCCGAAGCCAATATCACTATCGAAGTGCGCTCCGAGGCCATCACCTTAGAAAAGCGCACCATCAATATTAAAGTATTTGCTTACGACCAGTGCCACGGTTTGCGGTATATGCCCGAATTGCTGGGGGCTTTCGTAATGCCCAACCACCCGGAAGTCGCCAAAATTATCGCCGATGCTTCCCAGCTCTTAGAAAAATGGACTGGCGATCCCTCGCTGACGGCTTACCAGAGCGGCGACCCCAATCAGGTCCTGCAGAGCGCTGGAATGCCGATTTCCTCCGGCAAAACCCCGATGCTCTGCTCAGCGAACTAAGCGATACGGAAAACAAATGGGTTTTAGCCCGCTGGAGCGGCAGCAAAAACCTGCTGAAAAAAGTGCAGAATTGGGCCAAAGGCGAAATTACCCTGGAAGAACTGCGCCCTCAGTATCAGCTGCTGCGGGAGCTGCGCGAGGAAGAAAGCGCCGCCGCTCAGAGACATCCGCTGTACGCCGCCGGCCTGGGACACTTGTATATGGGCGAAGCCACCGATTGGCAGACGGTATATCAAGAGGCTCAGCGGGTCATGCAGCTGCTAAACCAAAACGCCGATGACAGCCAGACCAGACCCCTGCTGGAACGTTACGGAGGCCGCAAGGAGCTGCTGCCCCTGATCGAAGCGGCCCGCCAGGCGTATAATGAGCTGCTGCCGCTCTGTCAGCGAGGCTTAGATATGCTCAACAGCAGCATCAAAGACAGCGATGCCTGGCTGACCCGCCAAATGTTCCTCATCAATTCTCTGTCTCAGCATCTGGACGAGCTCAAAGCCTGGAGCGCCTGGTGCAAGACCAGCACCGAAGCCGAAGCGGCTGGCTTAGCTCCACTGGTCGCCGCCTACCGCCAGGGCTTAGCTCACGACGAGGTCATGAACGCGGGCAAGCGCTCTTTCTATAAAAACCTGGCTTTATCCACTATTGAAGCTACACATGTGCTTGACGAATTCCGCGGCCTGCTCTTTAACGAGCAGATCGAGCAATTCCAGCGTTTGGATCAGGAACTGCGCCAGCTAACCCGCCAGGAGATCTACTGCAAGCTTTCCGCCAACGTGCCCAACTTTACCAAAGAAGCTTCCAAAAATTCGGAAATTGGCATCCTGCAAAAGGCCATCCGCAGCAAAGGGCGGGGAATCAGTCTGCGCAAGCTATTTGATCGCCTGCCCAACATTCTGCACCGTATCTGCCCCTGTATGCTGATGAGCCTGCTTTCCGTGGCCCAGTACATAGATCCCTGCCATCCGCCCTTCGATTTGGTGGTCTTCGACGAGGCCTCGCAGATGCAGACCTGCAAAGCTATCGGTGCCCTAGCCTGCGCCCGCGATGCCGTCATCGTCGGCGATCCCAAACAGATGCCGCCCACCAATTTCTTCTCTTCCAGCGCTGTTGATGAAGATAATTTGGAGCTGGAAGACCTGGAGAGTATCTTAGAGGACTGTTTAGCCCTGCGCATGCCTCAGACCCACTTGCTCTGGCACTACCGCAGCCGTCACGAAAGCCTGATCGCTTTCAGCAACCAGCAGTTTTACGAGAATAAGCTCTTCACTTTCCCCTCCAGCAACGCCAGGGAATCCAAAGTCACCCTGCACCATGTGGACGGAGTCTTCGAACGCGGCAAAAAACGCGCTAATCCCATTGAAGCTCAGGCCGTGGTCGAGGAACTGAAACGCCGGGCTCAGGACCCCATTCTGCGCCGGCAGAGCGTGGGCATCGTCACCTTCAATATCGCCCAGCAGACCTTCATAGACGATCTCTTCATGGAAGCCTGCCAAAAAGACAGCAATTTGGAAAACTGGGCTTTTAACGCCGAAGAACCGCTCTTCATCAAAAATCTGGAAAACGTGCAGGGGGATGAACGCGATGTCATTATCTTTTCCATCGGCTACGGTCCCGATGAATTGGGGCGCGTAACTATGAATTTCGGCCCGCTCAACCGCGATGGAGGCTGGAGGCGTCTTAACGTGGCCGTCTCCCGCGCCCGCCGGGAAATGACGGTCTTCACCAGTCTCTGGCCCGAACAGATCAGTACCGCCCGCACCCGCGCCGCCGGAGTCCACGCTCTGCGGGCCTTCCTAGAATTTGCCCACACCCAAAACCTGCCGCCCACTGACGATATTAACGCGATCATCCGCCCTCGGCGCGAGGAACTCAGCCGCCTCATCTGCAGTGAACTGCAGAAGTACGGCTACAGCAGGCGCATTTGCCCGTATATAGACCAGCCGAACTCCCAGAAGACTGCATCAGCAATGATATGATCACCTGCAGCCTTTACGACGAAGAACTCAAGAAACGCATCGCCAGCGTTTTAGAACAGGAAGCGCCAATCAGCCGCAAACAGCTGCAGAGCCGCGTCGCCAAAAGCGCAGGCCTTAAGATAGTAGGGCCGCGCCTGGCCAAACATCTAGATGGTTTGCTCCAGGATATGAAATTGCCGGTTACCCCTATGGACGGTGGACAGGACTTTTTCTGGAAACCAGGGCAAAATCCCATAGAATACCGCGATTTCCGCGTCAGCGGTACAGCAGACGAGAGCAAACGCGCCCCTGAAGACATCAGCGAAATCGAAATCGCCAACGCTATAGTCCACATACTCACCGAGCAGATCAGCCTGCCCGACGACGCTCTGCGCACCGAAGTGCGCACGCTCATGGGCTTTGGCCGGCTCACCCCTAAGATAAACGCACTGCTCAGCAGCGCCATCCTGTATGCTGCCGAGCAGGAACGCATCCAACAGGATGCAGCAGGCAGCTGGATTTTAGCGTAAAGCCATCAAAGGAAATAACCATGTCATTACTAGAGTTAAAATTGCAAATACTGCTCAAATCCGCAGAGATTGGCGATGCACAGGCGCAGCTCGATCTTGGCCTGCTGCTTCTAGAGACAGCCCATTCTCAGGAGGATATCAATCAGGCGGTCCTTTGGCTGCACCGCGCCGCTAAGCGCGAGCATCCCCAAGCCCTGTATGAGTTAGCGCGCTTATATCTCACCGGTAAAGCCGGATCATCGGATAGCGACCCGCTCAACCGCGCTTTAAAATGGCTGTTAAAGGCTAAAGAACTGGGACATCCCGAAGCTGGCAAGTATTTTCAAACCGTCATGGCCACGCTGCAGGCCCACCACCCCGATGAATACGACCCGGAATATAACGCCATCTTTGCCGAGGAAGAATACGGTGAAGAAAATGCCGAAGACTACGGCAGCACTGAAGATTATGATGATTATGCCAGCAGCGGCGGCAATGGCCCCCAAACACATGCCAATGATACAGCTGAGGTAACGCCAGCAGCTAACACTTCCGATTCGGACAGGGCAGAAGACGAAGAGCCCGACCCCGACAGCGTATTCGTGGACGATGCCATGTTATCCAAACGCTCCTCGCTGCAGACTTTAGCGGAAATGGGCAATACCCAAGCTATGGCTATTCTAGGCGAATTCTGGCTGTTAGGCCAAGATGGGCCTAAAGATGAACAAAAAGCCATGGAGTGGCTGCAAAAAGCCGCCGACAAGGATGAACCCACGGCGCTATTTCGCTTGGGCAGTATCTGTCTGCACGGCTCAGAAACAGAGCTGCAGGATTTCGCCAAAGCCCGTCAGTTTTTGTTCCGCGCCGTAGCGCTGGGCAGCAGCCAGGCGCTTTTCACCCTCGGCGAACTGTACGCTCACGGGCAGAACAAAAGTCAGGACTACCGCAAAGCCGCTCAATATTTTGAAAAAGCTCTGCAGGCAGGGATTTTGCCCGCCTATGCCCGCTTAGCCCAGCTGTACTCCAACGGGCTGGGGGTCGCGCAGGATGACGCCAAAGCCCTGGAACTGTACGCTCAGGGAGCGCGTAAGGGAGACAGCGCTGCCCAATATGGTTTGGCTATGGCTTATCTGCAGGGCAAAGGTACGGAAACCGACATGCCCAGAGCCTTAAAATGGCTGCGCCAGGCCGCCCAAAACGGCTTGGCTGCGGCCCAAGAGCAGCTGCACAAGCTGGAACCGCCCCCTGCCGCGCCCCAAAACGACAACCAGACAGAAACTGACGCACCAACAGAGCCAGCAGCGCCGCCACAGTCTCAGACACCTGCTTTGCCTGCCACACCGCCAACCGCAGAACCAGCCGTAACCGCCGATCACGCGCTAAACCAAGTTTTATCTCATTCTACGCCATCCCCGCTCTCTGCCAATACTGTTGCATCATCAACAGAGTCGAAAATTGGAGCTGCGCCGGGAGCAGCCCTAGAGACTTTGCGGGCCAGCCTGCGCGCCACCCCCGATCCCATCCTAGAGCTTCGCTTAAAGCACGCAGAACAGAGCGGCGAAGCCATGGCTGCCTGCCATATGGGAGTTATCTGCGAAAAGGCCCGCAACTGGGAAAATGCCCGGCGCTGGTACGCTAAAGCCGCCAACCAGGGGCTGGCCTTGGGATTATATAATCTAGGTGTGCTCTGGGAAACAGGGCGCGGCGGAGAGCGCGACTGGCAGCAGGCTTTTACCTGCTATCAGCAGGCGGCCCAGCAGGGCTATGTTAAAGCTCAGTACAATCTCTGCCTGCTCTACGCCCGCGGTCAGGGCACGGGGCGGAATTTGGAACAGGCTAAGAAGTGGTGCGCTGAAGCAGCGGAACAGGGACTGCCGGAAGCCAAGAAACTGGCGGAGATGTTCAGCAAACATGCGGAATCGGCTGGCAGCCCGGAAACACAAACCGAGACAACCGGGGCATAACGGCATAATATCTTCGGCGAAATCTCTCTGTGTGCATCCGCCCAGAGCGGCGCTGAGTGGACGTCATTCGTGTAAATACAATATTTATTTTCAACTATATAAATCAAGCAGAAAGCGATAAGCGGGAACGACTTCGATGGGCAGACGGACGGCCTCAATATTTTCCTGTTCTTCCCAAGTTACGATAAACAAACGCTGCACTTCGGGAAACTCGGCCGCTGTTTTTTTGAGACTGCTAATTTCGCGTTTCCTCGCCTCACCCCGCACGGAATAGGCAGCCTGCACCGCCCATTGGCGTTCAGGTATATAAAAATCGATGTCTATACCGGTTTTCGCCGATTTCAGATAATAGACTTCGGCAAACGCCCTCGATAATTCCACGGCCAGCAGGTTTTCCAGCAAAGCCGAAGAGTTATCGCTGAGCAAAATATTCAGCAGACCGTTATCACTAAAATAGTATTTGGGATGACCTTCGCGTTCGCTTAATTTGGCAAAATAGTTGTACATAGGAAATATCAGATAAGCGCTGATGGCATACTGCAAATAGTCAATCACCGTGTCTTTGCTTATTTTCAGCCCCACTGATGCCAAAGTATGGTACAGTTTGGAATAGGACACTTCGCTGCAGACCGTTTCGGCAGTCTTCTTCAGCAGCAGCCGAACTGCAAACTCATTACGAATTTTATAACGGGCTGTAATATCGCCGAGCACGACCTTGTGATACACGCTGGTGAGGTACTCGCGTTTAACGTTATAGCGCAGCACTTCCGGGAAACCTCCGAAGGTGCAATATTCCTTAAACCCTGCTATGATCTTCCCAGTCAGTTTGGTGGAAGCCAGCGCCCGGCTGCCTGCGTCGATCCGTTTGGCCGCAAGATATTCGCGGAAACAGTAAGGGGATATATGTTTGCTCAAGTAGCGCCCCCCCAGGGTACTTTCGATTTCCCGGCTCAGCATCTGAGCATTGCTGCCGGTAATATAGACCCGCTCTTTCATATCGGCCAAACGCCGGGCAAACTTTTCCCAGCCGGCGACGTTCTGCACTTCATCCAAAAAATAATATCCCGGGCGCTCGCTGAGTTCGCTCTGCAGCAAAAGGAGATCGTTAAAATCAGCCGCCGTAAATTCCAGCAGGCGCTCGTCTTCGAAATTGACGAATATTATCTGCTCCCAATCCGCTCCGCCGACTGTCAGATCCCGGCAGATTTTATAAAGCAGCGTCGATTTGCCGGCCCGGCGCAGTCCGGTCAGCACATAATCAGCCTGAGAATCAAATTCGTACATCCGCGGCACTATAGCAGCCTGGCGAATAATTTCATGCTGATCAAAGATAACATTTTTTAACAGTTCGCGGTTCATGCTGTTCCCTCGCCCCAGACCGTTTGAGACAAAGTATAGCACACACCTGTTATTTTGTCGATCACACTAGACATATTATATATATTATTGTCTGATATAATCGACAAAACTATATTTTTCTGCACGACGATACGGAAAAGCCGCATTCCAGCGGCTTGGACAAGGCTATCAGCGGGCCAGCTTTTCCAGATACTGCGGCTGTTCGCTTTCGGGAATGCGCAGAGCGTTCATGGCTTCCTGAGCACTGAGTTTTAAAGTCGTCATCAGGCTTTGAATAGAAGCTATAACAGTCTGCTCTATGCCCATTTTTATGCCGCGAGCTTCACCGCGGGCCTCGCCTCGGGCCTCACCGCGGGCCTCACTTTCCTCCACAAGAGATTTACTAAACTCAAACATATCCCTTACCCCCGTTTCCAATTCCTGAGTCATCGGTATATTAAATTCTTCCCGCAAAATTCGTTTTTTGGCATCGGCCTCGATTTTATCGGACAACAGAACGCTGAGTAGTTTTATTATCCCTTCTCCCTGCAGTCCGTATGTATCATCCAAGCAGAGCATGATCACCCTAAGCAAATCATAATTGTCTGTTATTTCTGGATTATTGCCTATTATATCGTTTTTGGCAATATGAAAATCGGTGATAGCTCGCTTTAAATACTTAGGCGGTCTCAGGCACAGCCAAATCGAGTAAACCTTGCGCAGCCTGCCGTAATCGGAATGTGAAAAAACACTTCCTTTCTGCGCAGACAACATTCTGGCGCAATAGTATAACCCGCGTTTTACGAGCGGATATCCAGGATAAAAATCCCTTTGAGCTTCCACATTGATTATGAGCTGCACGCTTTCTTCTTTGCCTGGTACTGCAGCATTGAAGTAAATATCGAAATAGACATCGCCTTCAGTCAGCGAAGTATGCACCTGTCCGGCACTTTGCAGACAAGTTCCCGTCATTTCCCGATTTACCAGAATCTGATCGAGACAAGGACGGCCTTCGATATACTCGGCGGCAATGGTATTAACGTCAATATTGCGATATTCATCGAGACAGCTGCGCATAATCCAAGCCAAAATTATCTTTTCTGAGAGCAAACGCTTGCAAACCGCATCATACGCGACTCGTTTAGCGGTTAAATCTACACCTGCGGCGATTGAAGTCTTACGCGCCATAGAATATCCCCCTCATCTGAGTTTATCATACTTTTTGGTCACCAACTACCATGACCGTCCAGACAGTCAGCGCACTGTATTGCGGATATGACAAGTATTTAGACAGCTCAGCCATTGAAACCTTTTGAATATTATTAAAAGTTAAATCTTAAGACATAGCTTTCAACTATTTATTCTTATAACGCGCCACAATAAAAGAAGTATTAAGCATTTACTGCCCAGATGCGCATAATGGTTAATTATACATTCTTTTTTCTTAAAGTTTACATTTTAGCAAAAAAAAAAAAAACGATTTGTTACAATAGCCATATTGGAGTAAATATTAAATATTTGCACCGTTACACTTAGAAGTTAGGACTATGAATCATGGCCACCATTTTTGTCCCCATTGCGGGAAACCGCTGCCTGCAGACGCAGCCTTCTGCGCCTCCTGCGGCAACAAACTGCCAAATGCTGTTCCACAGCAAGGTGCGTCCGCAGCGCCAACAATACCAGCAGTCAGCGCCCCTTCGGCAGCTACTGGCAGCGCCAAAGTTAAAACGGGGACAACAGGGCTTATCATCGGTATCATTTTGGGGCTGTTCCTCCCCATAATCACCCGGATTATCGCCCTTATTCTGCACGGCAATTACCGTAAATCTGGGAATCTAAGCGATGCCAAAGGACTGAAAATCGGCTTCCTGGCAACTTTTTTAGTAGCTTGTCTCTTACCGCTGCTGGCCGCAATAATAGTTCCCAATTTTGTCCGGGCACGCGCCGAAGGCCACTATACGGCTTGCAAGAGCAACCTCAAAAACATAGGCACTGCCTGCGAAATGTATTGTTGCGATCACGAAGGCCGCTATCCGGAAAGCCTCGCCGAGCTGACTACAGGTGAAAACGGCAGTTATCTGAAACTCATTCCCACCTGCCCTGCCGGCAGCGGCGCTTATGGGTACAAAAAAGCAACAGGCCCCGATCTGTTCGTAGTTTACTGCGCCGGTCATCATCACGAAGCCTTAGATATACCAGAAAACAGGCCCGCATATGACAGTGTGACGGGACTGATAGAAGACAATACGGCTTCAGGAACAGGTCTGATGCCGTAAAATACGCTGCGATCCGACATAACCTGCGTCCATATAAGCCTGCTAAACGAATAATATATGAGTAGTAGTAAATCCGTTTTGCCTAAGAATACAGTTTGTCCGCAATGCGGGGCAGAGACCAGCGCCGAAATGGCCTTCTGCGCCAGCTGCGGTCTCAAACTGCCCAAAGCTGCCCAGCCTGCCAAGTTATTCTGTCCTGCATGCGGCACGGGACTAACAGAAGATATGGATTTTTGTCCTTCATGCGGCAAAAAGACACCTAAGATCGCTGCTCCCAGCAAAATTTTCTGTCCCAAATGCGGCAGGCAGGGAACTACTGAGATGACCTTCTGCGCTTCCTGCGGTACGCAGCTGCCCACCGGCCTGGCCATGTCTTCTTCGAGTATAATCCCTCAAAACGATCAGCCTCGCGCAGCTTACCCCAACACGGCCAATAGTCCGCAGCCGCAATCCGATACGGCTAAAGTTACCCAAGCCCTCCAAGCCTTAAAGAGCCAAGAACAGCTGGGAATGTTTGCCAAAATACCCAAAAGTTCATTTTCATCCTTGGATTATAATCTAAGCTTGCTGTACTTTACTCAGGAAGCCGAGCTAAAGAAATTGCTTGACAGCAAGCATCAAACCGGAGGATGCTCTCTGGGCTGCAGTCTTTTGTTCGGCGTAATCACTTTAGCATGCTTAAACGCTTTCCTCAACGACGGCGGCGACTCCGCGATCGGTATGTTCTTATTGTGCGGTTCAATCTGCGCCGGAGCCGCCTTAATAGCTTATAACAGCTATAATTTTACGCCTCCGCGCCAGATCTCGGATCTGGAATATGACGACAATACGCTGGCAGAGATGCAAAATTTATACGCAGCCTGTCTCAATGAACTTGATTTAGACGTTACGGAAGTCAATGAAGCACCGCCCATTATCTTTCATTCCTATTCGTTCGAGGGCTGCACATATTGTAAAATCGGCGCCGACGAATGCTTCCGTACCAACATTTACAACGTCGCCACGTTTCTCTTCTCAGCAAACGCCATCCATTGTTATCAGTATACATACAGCACGACAGACGGTACGAAATTAAAGTACACCAACGAATATTTTTATGACGACATCGTGTCCATTTCAACAGGCAACGAAATTAAGACAATAAATGCGTATCAAAATGGGATGCTAGTAAATAAGTCTATAGATAATCAATTTTTCAGCATAGTGACAACCGGTGGCACAATCCTAACCGTCAATCTGCCGGACAAAGAATCGCTCGAATCGGTCAAAGCCATGCGCAGCCTAGTAAAGGAGAAGAAAAATTCTTAACCATGACTATACGCGTTTCCCAGCTAAAATGTCCCAGCTGCGGCTGGCCCTTAGAACTAGGCATGACTGAATGTCCCGCCGGACATCCTGTCTATATCTCCACATTTAACAGTATCAACGATCTGCCCCTGCCCCTGCTCAACCGCTACGCCAGCGCCTACCGTAAGAATCAAGCTGCCGCTCCCTTGGATCGAGGTACCAATAAATCGCTGGCGTTCTGCTATCTCAAGCTCAAGCTCTACGAGCAAGCCCTTGATGCTTTTGCCAAAGCCATCGCTGATAACTTTGACGATTCCGAAGTCTATTTTTATGCGGCCATAGCCGCGCTGAAAGGCAAGAAAGCTTTTGTAACTCCCCGACCGATGATCGATCAAGCGCTGGAGTATGTCAGCTCCGCCCTGATAATCGAGCCGCGCGGCATTTATTATTATCTGCAGGCTTACATTAAATACGATTATTTTGCTCGCAAACATCTGCGCATCTCACCGGATTACCGTCAATGTTTAGAGCAAGCCAGAGGACGGATCACGCCCGCAGATATTACGGCTTTATTCGCTCTTCTAAACGTGGAAAAGCCGGAGATATTGACCTTGTAACCCAACGAGAGCTAAACGAAATAATATTGTATATAGGAGAGAAAGATGTCCAAGGGTAACAATTTCTGTATGCAATGCGGAGAAGCGATGCTCCCTGAAGCCGCATTTTGCGTTAAATGCGGAGCTCAATTGCCTGCAGCCGCACCTTTAACGGGTGATGCGCAGACTGCAGCCGCTGCTGCACCCGCACAAGCTGTTATCACCGCCGCCCCTCCAGGCCTGGTCGACCCGTATGCGCCAGCGAAAGTTACCGAAAAGTATATTTGGGGATTGGCCTGCGCTCCTTTCGTGGGTTCTAAAGTAGCGGGCTTTACAGTCGGCGCTGTTTTCGGCTTCATTCATGAGGGCGTAAACGAGGCGTGGTTGGCGGATTACAACGCGGTTTTTCCATGGGCGCAATTAGTGCTGTGCCTTATTCTCAACATTTTCTTTTTAAGCAAAGATATGGATGAGATCAAAAAAACCGGGAAAGACGCCGAGTCCTGGATGTGGATGGGCCTGCTGCTGGTGCCGGTCTATATCGGAGTGCGGGAGTCCAAGACCAATAAGAATTACTGGCCGCTGATAGTCAACCTCGTACTGCTGTTCTTTATGTAACATACAAAACAACATAAAAATTATTGCACACTCAGTATTTATCAAATAATCTGTAAAACTATAATTACCCTACCACAAATAATTATAAGGAGCAATTTCCATAAGGTCTATTCATAAATATATCACCATCTCATTGATCAGCGGCAGCATTCTGCTGGCCCCGCAATTAGCCCAAGCTGAAGAAGGCCTGTTCGATGATATAGTCAATGTTTTTACCGGTTCCTCAAGCAATAATTTGCAAAGTTCCAAAGAACAGCCGTATTCGAACTACTTAAACGGTTCCAAAGAAATGGGAACTTTCGTATTCAGCAATTTTTACTCGCTGAGCGAAGCTGACATAGCTAAATTAGAATCGCTGCGCATTCCCAGCAATTTAAAAAGCGAATACCAACAAGCGATTGAAGCTCAAAAAGCTTCACACTACTATCATGATTCCATTACGTATCAAAATGATATTATCGACGCCGTCATAGAATTACACAATGCTCTAACAGAATATGAGAATAAGTGCCGCGCTGTCCCGCCCGCAAACTATTGCCGCATAAGCAACCCCGGCTCTTACTTCGCCAGCAATGCGGTCGTAGATTTTGAAAAACAAGATATACTCTGTCCCACGGCAACCAGTGGCTCAGGCACGCGCTGCCCCAGGCTGTGCATTTTAGTCTACCACGCGACTGCCGATTCTTATTCGCCTGAAAAAATTCTGGCAGCTTTGCGAGAAAAGATTCAAGCCTGTAATAATGACATAGCCGCATTTAATAAGATAGATACTATTGCTCACACAGAATTCATTGAATTTGAAAAAGACGCGCTCTGCGACGGCAGCCGCATATACCGACAAATTGAAGGCGTCCACGTGGGAACGAACCGATCAAAGTTGCTAGACAATCCCGACAGCAATGAATATATCTATAATTTTGCCGAAGGTCTCGGCTGGAAACTCAGCGACGTCGACTTAGTCTGCCTGACTGCAGATTCGCAAACCGCTAAAGACGTTAAAGACGGACATCTGCCGGATCCCAAAACCATCAAAGTTAAAACTAAAGACGGCAAAATACTTACGGCTGATGAAGCGGCAGCAATAGGAATTCCAATCCCTGGCGCTTTAGCCGGCAAAAACAGATACGTTACAGTCAAGGAATTATCAGACATACGCCAGCAGCATCAATCCTCATATTTAGAGGCCAAAGCAGCTTATGCCCTGGACAAACGCGCGATCTACGTTCCCGCCGAGCTGCAGAGCGACGAAGGGACGCAATACGACAATCTCAAGCCCTACGATGCCTACACCGCCGCGGTCAACGCTGCCAAAGACTGCGACAATAAGGCCTACACCATGCTTAAATCCGCGGCCCGGCGCGGCAGCAACCACGCCCGCATTATGCTGGCCGATAGCTTTCTGCCTGACGATCACCCGCTCAAGCCCGAAGGAGCGCTCACTTTCCTGCAGCCCGGAGCAGAAGAAAACGAACTGTTCAAGCAATATATCAGCCTCTACACCGCCGCAGCGGACAACGGCAGCCTAACCGCAGCTAAAAAACTCAGCAGTTTGTATAAAGCAGGTCAATATCTCGCTAAAGATACCGATAAGCTTTACAAATACACCAAAACCGCCGCTCTAGCCAACGATCCTCAGTCCATGTTTTGGCTGGGTACTTTCTACGCTCAAGGCATCGGCTGTTCCAAAGATCGTCCCTCGGCGGTGAAATGGGTTAAAAAAGCCGCTCACGCCGGCAGCGCTGAAGCCAAACAGTGGCTCGAAGATCGGCGGGGACACATGGTCGACGTCCAAGTTGCCGCTGGCACCAAACGCAATAATATGGCCACCGTCTTTGACGGCAGAGCCAATAGACACACAGATTCTCTAGATGTGATCACCGGCGAAGCGAGTATCACCGTCGATGTCTTTAAGCGCAGATACAGCTACACATCCGGCATATATAGTATCTGCGGCATAGTTCACAATGTATTTGAGCACAACGGCATTTACTATGCGGTTCTGCGCTACCGCGGAGTACCCATGATAATGTTAGACGCCAGCAACAGCTTAAGCAAAGATGACAAGGGCAAGGCCGTGATAGCCGAATGTACTCACGATCCGAGCCAGCCAGAGGAATACCGGACAATCTGCAATTACGTTTCCCAAAAAATCTATCCCACCGAGACCATTTATAAAACCGTGCGCAAGTGGCAAGGGCCCAAGATCGGCGGCTGGGAAGACCTGCTGAAATAAGGAGACCGCGCCGTGAACAAAAAACTCATCATTGGCGCGTCCGCCCTGGCCGCCCTCTCCTTCGGCGGCGGTGTTTACTATGGCCGCTGCCATTTCTACAGCCAAGGCCTGCCCCACATCGCCTCTTCCTTTGAACGTGCCGCCAACCAGGGCAGCAGCGACATTCAAGCCATAGCGGGCGTACTCCGCGCCGAAGAGCTGGGCTGCACCTACTGCCCTGATAAAGCCCACGCCTATTGGCGGCAGGCTGCGGAAAAGAAAACTCCCAGCACCCTCTATCTCGAGGGTTACGCCTGCGAAATGGGCTTGGGCACTCCCCGCGACTATATCAAAGCCCGGCAGATTTACAAACAGGCCGCCCAAAAGAACCACCCTCCGGCTCTGCGCCAACTGGGCTATATGTATTTCTACGGACGCGGCGTGCCAGAGAATCGCGCCCAAGGCCAACAGTTCCTGCACCAAGCCGCCGCTCATGGCGATCTGCCGTCCAAAACATTCCTAGCTAATTTATCCCACGCCAAATAGGTTATTATTCGATGACTACCAATCCGCAGATATGCCCGCACTGCCAAACTCCGCTTCTGCCAGACGCCAAGTTCTGCATGAAATGCGGCCAGAAGTTAGAGAAACTATGCCCCCACTGTCAGACCCCGCTTTTGCCCGAAGCCAAGTTCTGCATGAAATGCGGCGCAACTATAACAAATATTTCATCAGAGCCGGCAAATGCGGCCGCTATAGCTCAGAACTGCCCGCAATGCGGGCAGGAAATTATCCCTGGGGCTAAGTTCTGCCTAAAATGCGGTGCCTCTCTCAAGGAACAGATACCCACGCCCCCAGCCGCCACTCCCCCAAACGAGCCGTTATCGGAGAAGAGGAAGCGAACTGCCAAATCAGGCAAATACTCCAAATCGACAGCGTCCACAAAAGCGGCAGAAACAGCTCATCATGCCGATGAAAATACAACGGTCAAGACCGCGCCGACGTTGAACACCAGCAGAGCCGAGAACCATGGTGCAGCCTCTCCCGCTGCGCCGCCAACAGCCCAGGAGAATATCGCTTCTCAAGCAACTGAGAGCAGACAGGCAGCCGACTCAGCTGAATCTCCTAAGCTAGAGCAAAAGCCAAATCCAGCAGATTCATCACCATCAGCTGCGCCGCCATTGAATACTGCCAAAAGCAACCAAACGAACTTACAAACTAGCGCAGATGAATCTGCCGTAACAACCGCACCGGGCACGGGAGCTACCCCGACAGCATCAATAAAATCATCAGCGCAGTCAGCGCCGCCAGCGTCAGAAACACCGATTGAGCCAGCCATGCAGACAGGAGCCGCAGAATCATCAGCTTCGTCTAACATTCAAGAGTTTTTTCTTTTGATTTTGATTTTGATTTTAATAGCCCTAGCGGTAGCAGCAATTAAACTAGAAAATAATCCTGTAAATACAACATCCATAAGTAACAAGAGCAATACGCTTACAGAAACCAAGCCTGCCATACCGCCCAAGGCAGCAAAGACTGCTCACCAGCCAAAAGACAGTTACACCCGTCTGCCCTATATGAAAGACCGCCCAGTAAAGCTCGGCTACTCGTTAGTAACGGTCAAGGCAATAAACGCCCCCTATACCCGCGACTTTCTAGAGATAAAAGAACTGCCACATTCTCTAACAGAAGTTAATATTAATTCAGCCAGCGGAGATTACAGCTATCACTATTACCTCACCAGCGATCGCGTGATCGAGATAGCTTATTCCTGGGGCTACGGACCGATAACTGGAAAAAACGACCCCGCCCTGAAAAAACAGTTTGCTAAAGCCCGCCAAGAAATCGTCGGTGCCGGGTACGGCAGACCTACAGCGGAAAACGGCCTCAAGTGTCAGTGGAAAGCCGCTGATGGCCATACCGTAACCCTTAAATGCGAAGTTCCCAACAATAGCAAATGGGTACTATTTGAGACCAAAATTACAGCGGACAAATAGTTCCCAAACGGCTTTAACTGGGCAAACCGTGAAATATTCAGCCTACAAAGTTATATTACAGTTCCGCCAGCAGAAAGCGCTAGGCAGACACAGCCTTACAGCTATGACAAGATAACTGAAACGCTCCGTGAAAGCCAAACCATCGGCTTGCAGAAAAGACACACAAAAACGGCCCCAGCTAGAAAGAGCTGAGGCCGTTTTACTTTAGGCAAAGGCCTGCTGCAGCCGCTGCCTTATTCTGAGGCGAAGCGCCGCAGAGACGAGATTAATTCACCGTAATGATAAACCTATCGGGATTAGATTCCATACCGCGATAAACGGCATGGAAATAGCCTTCTGAACCACTAGTCGCATCTTCTTTGACGTGGATAGCCGAATCGGCGAGCTTGAGTGTAAAGCATTTATCATCACCGGTTACTATGATCTCGGCGCCGTCATCAGCGGGATTGACCTTAACGTTGATGGGCAAAATCTTCCCCTGAGTGGTATCGATAGCGTATACCTTGAAGGGTACATCACTTCCCTTGGGATAACTCCAACCGACACTCGGTCCCATGTCATCTACCATATCCTCATAGTAGAACGTGGTGTCCTCATCTTCGGGATAATCCGGATCGTACAGCTTGGAACCATCGTCACTGAGCGCCAATGTGCCGTCGCACAGCCATAAAGACCTGTAAGGCACCGTGCTGATGTTCATCACGTTAGATTCCACGCCATAGTAAACAGCTTTAAGCGTCGCAGTATCGTCCTCGGAAGCATTTCTAGCCACGCTAACCTTAAAGCCAGCATTGGTAATCGTAGTAGCGTCAGTGGTCAGCACCGGACTAGCTACCCTGACCATCTCGTAAAGCACACTCCCGGGATTGGCCGGATCGGGAACAGCTCCGATAACCACAAAAGTATGGCTGGAACCAAACTCGATTGACTTTTTGTTAGGCAGATCCTCGGGTTCGACGGGGTCATCGTAGATATCGACAATCTGCGTGCCGTCATCGCTCACCATATAATCGTCGGTAGTAACATAGAGCGCCACGTAGTTGAGCGGAACTACGATGTTAACAATATTGGAGGTCAAGTTCTCAAAGGTGGCCCGAATAGTTGCCGCATCGTCAACAGTTGCCTCAGCAGCCACGCTGACCTGGAAACCATTGTTGGTAATGTTAGCGGATTCTGTGGTCAAAACGGCCTCAGCTTTGGCGCTGATAAGCTCGTAGCTTACAGCAGTGCCGCTGCTCTTAGCCGCGATAGCCACAAAGGTGTGCTCAGAACCAGCAGCAATGCCCTGTTCAGCGGGAAGATCGTCAGGAGCGACCTCAGCACCGTCGGGATCGAGAATTTGGCTGCCGTCACGGCTCACGGTATAACCAGCGGGGGCAAGATAAAGCGCAGTATACTTTGCCTCCTCAGCCACGACTTTGATTTTGATGGTATTGGACTTAAGATCGCCGTAAGCCGCTCCGATAGTAGCCTTGTCGGCTTCGGCCGCACCCGCCGCAACGCTAACCTTAAAGCCACTGTTGTTGATGTTCTGGGAAGCGGTGTCCAGCACAGCATCAGCTTTATTACCCATCAGCTCATAGGTAGTGCCAGAGGCGGTTTTTTTGGCCCCGATAGCCACGAAGGTGTGGTTAGCACCCGCCGCGATTTCCTGTTCCTTGGGCAAGCTTGAAGGTTTTACGCTGTTGCCGTTGGGATCGAGAATTTTCGTGCCGTCATCGCTCACCTTATAACCAGCGGGAGCGAGATAAAGCGCGGTAAAGTCGGATTCGACAGGACCCACGTTGACCTCATGCTCACTGAACAGACAAGTGAAGCCCAAATTGTAAACATAGAGATTCGCGGTTCCCTGAGCTAAGGCTTTCAATACCTTGTATTCATCATTCTTCTCGGTCGAGTTGTCGACCACATCGGCCGCGTCGCTGACCAGCTCGCCCAGAGTAAAGGTTCTGTCCTCATTGACGGAACCGGGCGAGGGGAAAGGCACATAGAAGGATTCATCACCCTGGCAGGTCACGAAAACTTTGGCATACACCTTATCGCCGGACGCGAATCTGCCGGTCTCCTGGCCCGAGCCGTCGTAGGTTTTAATGGTAAAGTAGGCATCATTGGCATCGGAGTCGATAATAATGATGTCTTTATCCCCGTTGATGAGAGAAGAAAAATCAATGGGGATATATTTGCAGTTGGTGGCGAGCTTCTCCGTGCCTTCATCGTAGTAGAAGTAAAGATCGATGTGCGTCACACGGCCGGACACATCCAGTTCTGCCAGATAATCGCCATTTTTAGCTTGTTTCATTTTGGCGATTTCTGTCTCGACTACGGAAAACTCTTTATCCCGGGTAGCGCTATCATTATAAGCGAAGCCCGCCACATGCGTGGCCCCACCTTCAACAGACTTAGCCAGGGTCTTTTGACTGAATTGGTAGTAAATCTTGTGCCGGCGGTTAAGGTAATCATCGCCGCCTCCGCCATTACCATTACCGCCGCAACAGTAATAGTGAGTATCCTTATCAGTGCAACCGGTTAGGGCTATGCCTAACAGCAAGCTCAGGGCCAACATCAAAGAGGCTAGCCTGCCAACACTCTGTTGCTGAATTCTCATTTAAGAGCACCTCATATATAAAAGATCAGAATTCTGAAAATCTCGCTGGGGCAAAATACGCATGAAGCCCTACGAGTCTTTTTATGTAAATCTAAGCGAATGCGGACTAAATATAAATCACAGTCAGCACATCCAAAGGCTGTTTATCTTATTCAGCAGGCTCAGCGTCAAAGGAAGCGCTGTCCTGAATAACGGCGCGATCCTCGAGGCCGGAGGAGAAATCTAAGGGAATAGACTTGCAGGCTGCCGTGCGCTTACCCTCGCTGTCTTCATAATAGAAGAAGAGATCGACGTGCTTAGCTTCACCGGATACATTTAGCTCAGCTAAATAATTGCCCTGGGCATCCTGCTCCATCTTGGCGATTTCCGGCTGCACCACGGAGAAGCAGTTATCATCCTTGCCGTCATCGTCGTAAGCAACACCGCCCACATGCGTAGCCCCAGCAGCCGTAGCTTTAGCCAAGGTCTCCTCAGAAATCCGATAGTAAACGCTTTTACGCGCATTCCCGTTATGCTGCTGACAATTGCTGCAATGGCCAGACGCACAATTGCAGTTCCCGCCGCAGTTGCAGTAATAATGAGTATCTTTATCGGAACAGCCGACAAGAGCCAGGCCCGTGAGCAAGCTTAGTGTCAACAAAGACGAGCAGAGCTTACCAAAACTCTGTTGCAGAATCTTCATTAAGAATCACCTCATACAATAGTAACGAAAAAATGTCCGTTAATTCTAACATGACAAAACATTAGAAATGTTGTTATTTCGCTTTTTGACAAGTTATATCCTGCCTGAGATGTATTGGCGCTAAAAACAAACAATTTCGATGCAGCTGATAATAGCGCCGATGACGCGGATCTCATTTACAAATGCCTCCTCTGCGGGATTATTGGCATCCAACACGAAATTACCCAAAACGAAGTTAGAATGTTAGACAGGCCCACCCCCAGCTCCAGACGGCAGACAGCTGCCTACGCTGAGATGAGACTATTAAAATTTACGGAGATGACGCGATGATAAAGAGATACATACAAACGGCAGCGCTCGTCCTGGCCTATATCTTAAGCACAGCGGTTTCCGCACCGGCTAACCCTATCGTTCCCGGAAAAAGTTTGCATAACGTTAAGATCGGGGAAACCAAAGCAGAAATAAAACAACGCCTGGGCACGCCCCACAAAATTATGACCATCGCCAACTCCGAATGCTGGGAGTACGCTCTCGCCGACCGCAATATAATCTACAGCCTGCAGTGGAATAAAGCCGGCAGAGTGCAAAGCATCAACCTCTTAGCTCTGAGCATTCCTCCCAATCAGCGCGTGCGAAGCTGGGTCCGCGAGACCAATACGGCAACGGCTCAGGGCGTAACTTTAGGCACTCCGGAAAGCACGGTAATCGCCAAGCTGGGAAATCCTAAGATGAAGGATATTTCTACCAAGACAAATACGACTACTCTGAAATATTACGGTTTAGAAGTAGCAGTTGAGGACGGTTACGCTTTCTATTTCAGAGTCTTTTCCACGGAGAACCTAAATCCCGCCGCTTTCAAGACCACACCTGCGGCGTCGGCCAACAAGGCTAAGCCCGCCGCCGCATCAGGTGCTAAAGCCAAATCCACCACCGCATCAGCCAGCAAGTCTAAAAACTCCGCACCAAGCGTCCAAGCAAATGCCTCCGCTTGGAGCAATATGACTGTGCGCGCTGGAGACGGCGTAGGCCCCATTCGTCTGAAGCAGACCCGCGAAGAACTCATTAGAGCCGCCGGCAAACCGTCCGAGATCAAGGACGACGGCAAGCCGAACTGCAAATACGTTTACCGCATAGGCACATCCGAAGTCAGCGTTTACTTTATACGCTCCTCTTCCAAGGAACCATTGCGCGTCTCACTGATTTTCGTGAAGGACCGCAGAAATTCTTCCCAGGCTTCCAAGAGCGCTGCTGAGGTCCCCGGCGGCTTTACGACTCCCGAGGGCGTAACGCTCGGTACGCCGGTCGACAAAGCCGTAGCTAAACTGGGCAAAGGCTATACTTATGCCAAACTGCCGAGCGGTTCGATTTACCGCATAGACGGTTCCGGTATTCAGGTGGAAGTTTCTCTGGGCTTTGTCCGGGGCTTCATGATCGAAAAGAAAAAGTAAACAATACGGTTGACCTCATCTATGCGCCTGCTCCACCATCCGGCCAAGCTGTGCTTTAACGGTTCCGGCTTCCCCAACCCCTCATAAGGACTGCGCTGAATATCTTTGATTTGCGCGTTTATCCGCTTGATGGTTTTCTCGTCCTGGTTCTGCCAATACAGATAATCATCCCAGGCTCTGTCTTCCCATAACAGACCCATGATTAATCCTCAATAAGATCATGTGCTGAGAATTTCGCATTGCCATCTTTTACGTCCCGCATAACTTCTTCCAGATAGCGCATGTTGCTTTCCGAATAAAAAGGATCGGCGGAGACTTCAAACGGTATCCTTCTTTCTCTGCTAACCTTTTTAGCGAAAATCGTAAAGGCAGCGCTCATGGACAGCCCCATATCGGCGCAGGCTCTTTCCATGCTTTTTTTTACGTCGTAATCTAATTTAAAATTAACGTTCACCATCTGAGCCATGCAGATCACTTCCTTGACTATATTTACTATATAATAGCAAAAGTAAAGAAATATGCAAGAAATTTTCTTTATTGCTGCCTATATTAGCCCGCCGCATATATTGATGATCGTAAGCGTCCGGCTACTCATACCTATACGCGCCTATGCAGCACAGGAAAAGACGTTTTTACTCCATACGGATTGCGTTTCAAGCCGTATGGATAGAGCAATGCCGGCAACTTAGCGCCACGGCCTATTTCAAGCGAGTTCAATACAGCTTGCAGCGCGAGCACTTTATCGGGCAAAAATCGATCTGCCTAACTACCGTATTGTGCCTCTCGGTCACCGCCAAATAGAATCCCGCCACCTCCTCGGGAGTGTGCGCGGTGTCTTCGGCGACCCACCAGCGCACGGTCTCCGCAAAGCTGCCCGCCAAATGGTTCAGCAGATAATCCTCTGGCACCGCGCTGCCGAATTCCTCTTTATATCGTGCGAACAGAGCGCGCAGATGCTCGCGGAGGTAGCGCATAAACACATTAGCACTCTCGCTTTTCAGCAGGCCTGCCAGCTCGCTTTTGCGCTCCCGCAAATGGTATAAGACGTGCCCCAGCTTCAGTTCTAAATTTTTATGTCCCGCGCAATTGGCAGGATCGCTCTCCTGAGGCAGAGCGCAGTCAAAGACGTGCTCGAAAATATCGGCGCACATCACCCGCAGCAGCTCATCCTTGGTCTCAAAATGGGCGTAAAAGGTACTGCGGCCTATTTCGGCTTCATCTATAATAGCCTGAACCGTGATCTGCTCGAAGCTCTGCTTTTCCAAAAGCTTGCTAAAGGCCTTGCATATAGCCCGGCGCGTTTTTAGCTGCCGCTTATCCATATCCGCTTAATTTCTCTCCGCTATTCCAAGATTCTGGACAAATCGGCTATTTTGTTCCATATCGTACAAATAGCCCGGATTGACTCTGGTATTCTCGCCAGCCATCGCTATACTTAAATATAGCCAACAGTCTGTACGATACCTAACATACTGTATGGCAAACTAAAGAAAATTGCAAGAAAGAGACCGACAATAGATGATAAATGAGCTGAGAGAAAAACTGGAAAGCGGTCCCGCTGCCGTCATTAGCGGTTTGCTGTTGCTCAGCAGCTATCTTCTGGAACAGAGCGGCTACAGGCTTCACCCTGACCCAGCTTGGGGAGCTGTGCTCATCAGCGGAATGCCTCTCTTGTTTGAAGCTATAGAAAGGCTCAGCGAAAGCCGAGGCATCAGCAAAATCTCCTCCTCTCTGCTCATTACCATCGCCATGATCGCCTCCATTTATATCGGCGACCTGTTCGCCGCCGGGGAAGTGGCCTTCATCATGGCTTTGGGAGAGCTTCTGGAAGAAAAAGCCACCGAACGCTCTAAACGCGGCCTGCACAAGCTGCTCTCCCTAGCCCCGGTTCAGGGACGCCGCCTGCGCGGAGGCCAAACCGAAACTGTTCCCGCCGCAGCTATAGAACAGGGCGATAAACTGCGCATCCTGCCCGGAGAAACCGTGCCGGTGGACGGAATCATCATCTCCGGCAGCACCTCCGTCGATCAATCGGCTCTGACCGGAGAATCTCTGCCCGTGGACAAAAACAGCGGCGATGAAGTCTTCGGGGGCACGCTCAACCGCTTCGGAGCCATCGATATCGAAGCCACCCGTCCCGGCAGCGACAGTTCCCTGCAGCGGCTGATCCGTTTAGTACAGGAAGCGGAAAAACAGCAGGCCCCTATTGCCCGCCTGGCTGACCGCGCTGCCAGCTGGCTAGTGCCTCTGGCCTTGCTGACGGCTATCGCAGTCGGACTCTTCACCCAGAGCCTCATAAGAAGCGTGACCATCTTAGTCGTTTTCTGTCCCTGCGCCCTGGTCCTGGCCACCCCCACCGCTATCATGGCCGCCATTGGACAGGCCAGCAAACACGGACTGCTCATCAAATCGGGCCAAGCGCTGGAATTAATGGGCAAAACCGGCACCGTAGCCTTAGACAAAACCGGCACGCTGACGTTTGGGCGTTTAGAAGTCTGCGATCTGCTCCCCGCTGATGCGAGCCTAGCGCCTGAGACGATTTTGGCCCTCGCCGCCTCCGCTGAAGCGCGCAGCGAGCACCCTTTGGGCAAAGCCATAGTTTCAGCAGCGCTGGAGCGCTCCCTGAGCTTTACCGAATCGCAGAATTTCCAGATGTTTTTGGGCCAAGGCGTAACTGCGGAGACCGAAGGAAAAGCCTTGCTCTGCGGTCAGGAAGCGTTCTTAGAACAGCGCGGCATCCTCATACCAGCGACCGTGCGCTCGCAGGCTGAACAGCTGCGCCAGCAGGGGAAAGTCGCCCTTCTGCTCGCCCAGGACAGCGTCTGCCTAGGAGTTATCGGTTTAGCTGACGCCATCCGTCCCGATGCTGCCGCTGTTGTCAAAAAACTGCGCCATCTGGGCGTAACTGTAATACTGCTGACCGGCGATAGTCAGCTTACCGCCCAATATTTTGCCCAGCAAACAGGCATAGACGAAGTCTATGCTCAGCTTCTGCCCCAAGACAAGGTAGAGCATATCCGCCAGCTGCAGCAGGCAGGGCACAGAGTCTGCATGATCGGCGACGGGATCAATGATGCCCCTTCACTGAAATGCGCCGATGTCGGCGCGGCGATGGCTCACATCGGCAGCGACGCCGCTTTAGAAGCCGCCGATATCGCCTTTATGAACGACGATATTAGCAAAATTCCCTATCTCAAACAGCTGTCCGACGCTACCGTGCACACTATCATCGCCAGCATCACCATTTCCATGGCCATCAACGCTATTGCCGTGCTCTGCTCCGCCCTAGGCTGGCTCACCCCCACCACCGGCGCTCTGGTGCACAACGCCGGTTCCTGTTTTGTGGTCCTATTTGCCGCCCAGCTCTATGATCGGCGTTTCGAGGCATAATACCCAACAGGCGCTAAAAAAACATGAGCTTATTCTGCCGCTGCTTTATGAATGATGGGCAAAACCGCCTACGCGCCGCTCAGCCTCAGCTGTTCCGCCCCCCAAATTTGCGAAAAGCACTTCGCCCCTTGCATTTAATTATCTTATGTGTTACAATGTCTGCCGTTCGGGGTGTAGCTCAGCTTGGATAGAGCGCTAGCATGGGGCGTTAGAGGCCCCCGGTTCAAATCCGGGCACTCCGACCACAGCATCCAGGGGGTGGTCTCCTCCACCCCTAGGAATTGCTACATTACAAGTTTATATGTCGGGGTGTAGCTCAGCTTGGATAGAGCGCTAGCATGGGGCGTTAGAGGCCCCCGGTTCAAATCCGGGCACTCCGACCATAGCCGTCAATAAGGTTTTATTGATTATGGTTATTATAGGTAATGGCGTGCTCGACGCAATTACCTATTTTTTTTGTCCCACGCATTTCCCACCCTGAACTGCTCATCTGCCTGAACTGCCCCTGCACTTTATTTATGTGCTGATTTACATCGCTGCTTACACGCTGCTGTTGAACGCAATCATGAACATCAGTGTCATTTTGTCAACCTCAATGATACTGCCATAGGATTTGTATATGAATATAAAAAACATGCGCCTAATCGATGAATTTGCGGGAGTTCCCCTCTGCGCAGCCCTGAGTTTCTTAGCTCGCGCCCGCCATGCGGCAGGCAGCTGCCAGCATTTTCACCAGCTTCAGGCCCCGAAAATTCTCATTATACATCTTTCCGAAATGGGGGCTTTTGTACTCGCTCAGCCGGCTATCCAAGAATTACAGCGCCGGATTCCCCAGGCAGAATTATATTTTTTAGTATGTTCCCCCATCGATGAACTTATTCAGGAACTCAATTTAGCCCCGAAATCACGGATATTCACCATTAAGAATAACAATTTTGCCGGTCTCACGGCCTCGGCTTTGCGCTCCGTTTACAGACTGCGCCATATCGGTATAGATGCCGTCATCAACGAAGAAGGTTTCTCGCGTTTTGCCGCAATTCTCAGTTATCTCAGCTGCCCGCGCGGGCTGCGCGTCGGTCTGCACCCCAACGGTCTGCGCAGTCTCTACAAAGGCAACCTGGAAACGCATAAGGTCCAGTATAACAGCCACATCCACGCTTCGCGCTCCTATCTCAATCTCATCGGCGCCCTATGGGCCGATCCCCAGGATACCCCTCTGCTTAAGACCTCTCTAACGCCCAGCGGAGAAATAGATGTTACTCCTAAGGCAGGTGTCTGCCCTGCGACCTGGAGCAACTATCTGCCTCTGCCGCATACTTTCTCTTATCAGCCCAGCCCCCACTCTCTAACCAAGATCGCTAATTCCCTGCAAAAGCGCGGCATCGAGCCAGAGCAAGAGCTGATCATTGTCAATCCTAACAGCTCTGACATGGTGTCCCACCGCTGCTGGCCCTTGGAAAACTACGAAATCGTCTGCCGCGAGCTGCTGCGCCGACACCCGCAGGCGGCTATCGTGGTCACCGGGACTGCGCAGGAATCCGCAGGCGCCCACTATCTGCGCACCCATGTCGATGGCCCTATTTACGACTTTACCGGCGACACCAATATCAGCGAGCTTTTGGCTCTTTATACGCGCTGCCGCCTGATGATCACCGACAACAGCGGCCTCGCCCATCTTGCTTCCATAGTTGGGCTGCCCACCATCGTCCTCTATGGCCCGGAAACGCCGCTGCTGTTTTCGCCCTTAAGCGATAAATGCTGCCAGCTTTACGCCAACCTAGCCTGCAGCCCCTGCATAAGCCCTTACAGCAACAATAAGACCGCCTGCACACGCTGCTGCCGCTGCCTAACTAGCCTAACCCCACAGCACGTTCTCCAGGCCGCCGAAAAAGTTTGGCAAAAAGACCGCTGAGAAAAGGGATATTCGCTTGCCTTTGGCGTAAAAAGATTAGGGTTCCGTGACTACAGCGTCTCAGACGTTAAACTGATCGCCCCTGGCTAAAAAAGGAGTTCATATATGCGCAAAACTTATAGTGCAATCGGTATTGCAGTGCTGACCCTAATCATAACCCTGATGTCTTACGCCCCAGCTCAGGCTCAGCTCATTCTCGCCAAAGGGCTGTACCGCGTGGTAGAAATTGACCGCGACAAAACCCGCATCGGCATCTGCAATCTGGACGCGGATCCCAACGTGCGCCAGAATTGGATAATCATTAAGATCAATACCAAGGTCACCCTGCGCGAGCAGAACAAAGAGAACGGCACGCTGCGCGATGTCGCCATCAATCCCATAGAACTCTTCAGCATACTCTATAAAGGCGACGTGGTCCGCGTCAGCGGCGGGCGCGACTGGAAAGGGCACATCAGCGCCAAGAGCCTGCTCATCTACCCCGACGATCCCAACACTTGGTATCAGGAGTAAGCTAACCAAGCTCCTAACCACAAATTCAGATACGTTAAATCACTACGAGGCCCGCCATATACTACGGCAGGCCTCGCAGTGATTTAAACAGCAGCAAAATTTACCTTCCAGCTGCCTCTCCAGAACAAAACCATCATGATTGCGCCGCGCAGAATGCACATAGCGCTAATCGTTATCCACACCCCCGCCGCATCCATATGCCAAGTATGGGTAGCCCAATAGGCAATCGGCACGCGCAGCAAAGAACAGGGAATGGAAACGCACATACAGGGCCAGGTCTTGCCCACACCGGCAAAAATCCCATCGATGAGCACGCAGACACCTGCAAATATTTGGGCAGGAGCCAAAATAGTTATATAGCGGTCTGCTTCGCTGATCACCGCCGGATCGTGGCTAAAACTCATGGTCAGCACGTCCGGACTAAATCCGTAAACAACCGCAACCCCACAGCTAAACACGCAGGCAATTTTAGCGCCTGTCCAAGCGATTTCGTTAGCCCGGGCATATTGTTTCGCCCCCACGTTCTGGCCGATCATGGTCACGCAGGCCAGAGCCACCGCATAGCAGAACATATAGGTGACATTTTCCAGTTTGTGCCCGATGCCGACAGCCGCCACCGCCTCCATGCCAAAAGCGCTAACTATAGGAGACAGCAGCATATAGACCGCGCTAAAAACGCAGGACGCTAACGCCGGAGGCGAACCGACCTTTAGAATAGACCACACCAAAGGCCAGCTAAAATATTTTTCGCGCCGTAAAGGCAGCCTGTAAGCCAAACGCCCTTGGCCGATAAGGCAGAGCATCCACAGCGTCGCGATAAGAAAAGCCAGATTAGACGCCAGGGCGGCCCCAAAAATATCCAGACGCGGAATTGGCCCCCAGCCAAAAATCAGCAAAGGATCGAGCACTATATTCAGCCCACAGCCCAGCAGATAAACATTCATGGGGGTCTTGGTGTCACCGTAGGCGCGCAGGATAGCCATAAGCACTTCGCTTAAGCTATAGATAGGGGTAAAGACGAAAATAAACCCCAAATAGCAATACCCCAGCTCTATCAGCGGACTGCCGTCACCGGCCATGTAACGCAAAAGCGCTCTTCCCCCAAACAGCGCCGCTACAGCGAGCACAGTTCCCAGAAATAGCGACATAGCAATACCCAGAGAAGCTAAAGCGGACGCTTCTTTTTCAGCTTCAGGGTGCCAGGAAGTTTCTCCAACCTTTTGCGCGAGTACCGAGTTAACGCCTACGCAGACGATCCCCATCACCGCGTACATCATCCAAATGGGAAAAGCCGCCAAATTAACGGCGGCTAACGCTTCCGTACCGCTCCTGCCCAGCCACAGCGCATCGACTATGTTGTTGAATGTCTCCATAAACATGGAACACATCAGCGGGATGGACAGATAGAGCAGGCACTTCTTTATATTGCCTTGCAGTATATCAGGGGATTGCAAGCTACATCATCATTTGCACATCTAAATCTTCGCGTTTCTCGCGATTTATGCGCATAGCCTCATTAATTTTCTCGTTGCCTTCCCAAATGTGCGCCAGCCCCTCATCGAGGTGGAAAGTTTCTCCGTCTTCCAGAAAATAAGACATTTCCTGCATACCCGCTTCAAACAGTTCTAAGCCCGCCAGCCCGCACTCCACTTCTTCTTCAGCGTATTCGCTATAATTTTCCGTTTCAATGATTTCGCGCATCTCATTGGCTTTGGCGCTTAAAGTTTCGTATATGTTAAACAGAAATTCGTGAAACTCTTCATCGCTCCAATTTCCTTTTTTAACATTGTCAACTGCTCTTTTAAACTGATTATAACGACCAAGGACGCGTCCCACGGATGAGTATCTCCTTAAAACAAATAGCCCACAGCAGGGCAAGTTATACACGTAGCGAGCTTAAAAATACCTAGCTTATGTTCATGTTAGGTTGTTATTCTCCTGCCCTCTATCCGTATCTGAGATAGCACATAGCTAATATCCTTTGGTTAGCGATCAGCTAACCAGCGAAACTATCCGATCTAGTTGGACAGCAGATCACCAATAAAGCCATCGCGGCGCAAGCGCTTAGTCTTCAGCATCTCGGCGTTAAAAATCTCATTCACTTGACCGACAGCAGTCTCTAAATCGTCATTGACTACCGCATAGCTGTAACTGTCGATATAACTGAGCTCTTTTTCCAAACGCTCTAAACGGTTCTGCACCTGCTCAGCAGTCTCAGTTCCCCTCGACAGCAGACGCTCCCGCAAAACCGACATGCTGGGTGGCAAAATAAAAATGCCTACCGCATCTGGATTTTTCTGCATTACCCGCTGGGCACCAACGACATCTATTTCTAAAATAACGTGCTTGCCAGCCTGCTGCTGCTCTTCCACAAACTGCCGCGGCGTGCCGTAGCAATTGCCGAAATGCTCGTCCCACTCTAGAAAAAGCTCCTGCTCCGCCCATTCCCGAAACTTTTCGCGTGAGATAAAAAAATAGCTCTGCCCTTCAGTTTCTCCTGTGCGCGGCAGCCGTGTCGTCGCCGAAACCGACTTTATACAGTCCTGACGGCCAGCCAGCAAATTGGCGACAATCGTACCTTTGCCGACCCCCGAAGGCCCAGAGATTAAAACTAGCAGCCCCTTACGCTTGCTCCCCGCCATTTTCTTCCACCTTTCCGTCCCAGCCGCGCGATTACATTAAATACGGTGCATATAAGCGAACAATTCTTCGCGCTGAATGCGCAAAGTAACTCCTAGCATCTGAGCATCCTGAACCAAATTGCGGCGCAGCTCACCGATGTTGACATTCATATCGTTAGAATTAATAGAAGCGTGCATCAGCAGGGCGAAGCTATCGTCATCGGTGCTCTGCTCAATGCTACTGACCCGGATTCCGTAACTTTCCAGCAAGTTGTGAATCCTCCCCACCAGAGAAGCCCGATACGCACCATCGACCATGACCTGGTTTTCTCCGGCGATAACCCGCACATTGTTATTTACGGAGGATTTCATCTTGTCATAGCCCAGCACGGCGATAATCAGGCGGTACTCGCCGCTGTCATCGACGTAATCGAGCAAAGGTACTTCGCAGTTCGCTAAGCGCTTATTGGTAATTTTATCCATTTTCTACCCCTCCTGAACCTTTTTCCCCGTTCCCTAAACATTATAGCCGATTACTTTATAGCCAATTATCTCCGGCCCGTTACCGCTTTATTATTTCAACTTAACTACGGTTACCCCTATGCCGCCTTCGCTAATGCTGCCGGTACGGTATCCCAATACTTGGGGATGCTCGCGCACATAAGAGCGCACCGCCTGGCGCAGCGCTCCGGTACCCCGCCCGTGCACAATGGCAAATTCCTCAACCCCATTGAGAAAAGCATCGTCTATGGCGTAGCCCAATTCCAGCAGCGCCTCATCTACAGTCTTGCCGTGCAAATCTATGCTGCGGGAAACATTTTGCCGATGGTAAACGTCGCCAACATAGCTGACAGCAGCCGCTTTCACCGCAGGCTGCTTTTCCTGAGGCGGTTCGATGAGCTCTAAATCGCGGTATTTCAAGTACATGCGCACTTGGCCAATCTGCACTTCGGCCTGGCGGCCGTTGAGCGAAATGATCACCCCGTTCTGGCCCATCCGGCTGATGAAGACGTGATCCCCCACCTGAAACGCGTCTTTTTTGGCAGCGGGCTTGGGCGGGCGCGGGGGCAGATTTTTGCGGCTGTAAACGGTCACTTCATCCAAATCAGCTTCCACCTGGCGCACCGCTTTGCGCGCCCGGGCTTCCAAATCGTCGGCACTTTCGCTCTCTGGCTCGGGAGCTGTTTCCATAAAAGGCGTATAATCACCCACATCCTCGGCCTCTTCTTCGTCTAGACGCTGCTCCAAAGAAGCCATAGGCGTACCTTTGCGCCTTTTCTTGTAGGAGACGGGGGTTCCCGGCGGCGCTGGTTTTATATCGGTAGTCTTCAAGGCCGGGACAGTTTCAGGGGATGACGCAGAGTTCTCAATTTCTCCCTCAAGACTGTGCAGTTTTAGTTCCTTTACCACAGCTTCCGCCAGGCTCTGGGCTGCCAAAGGCGACAGCTCCTGCAGCTGCTCCAGCTTACCAGCCCTACGCAAGGCTGAAGCCAGTTCCTCGGAAGCTTTGCGGGCAGCCTGCAGAGAAGAACTCCGCGCCCGCCCCAGCTCGGCTAAGTGTTTGCGCAGCCCCCGCATCATGCCATGGGTGCTGTTCCGCGCTTCGGCCACCAAGTTCTGAACTTTTTCATGAGCTGCATCCAAAATGCGCTGCCGCTCGATGGCAACATCTTCCATTTTCAGCTCGTATTCACGGCGCAAGCGCTGCGCTTCTCCCAGCTCTTTCTGCAGACGGGCGTGCAGCACGTCATTTTGCCGCCGTTCCACATCCAATTCGTTGAGCAGAGTGTCCACTTCTACGTGATTTTTGCTCATCAGAGAGCGGGCGCGTTTCTCCAATTCTTTGGGCAGCCCCAGGTTGCGGGCGATGCGTATGGCATTGGAACGCCCGGGCACGCCCATCAAAATGCGGTAAGTCGGCGCTAAAGTATTGCCGTCAAATTCCACGGCCGCATTTTCGAAACCCTCTGTGTTGGAAGCGAAAGCTTTCAGCTCTGACATGTGAGTCGTAACAATAGTGTAACAGCCATGCCCGTGAAAATATTCCAGCAGCGCTTTACCCAAGGCACTGCCTTCAGCGGGGTCGGTGCCCGCGCCCAGCTCGTCGATCAGCACCAGAGTGTCGGAGCTTGCCTTGGGCAGAATATTCAGCACCTGCTTCAGATGGGCGGAAAAAGTGGACAGACTCTGATCAATGCTCTGCTCATCACCGATGTCCGCCCAAATTTCGCGCAAAAATGGCAAACGGCTGCCCGCGCACACAGGTACCGGCATACCGGATAAAGCCATCAAGGCCAGCAGCCCTGTAGTTTTCAGGGCGACGGTTTTGCCGCCGGTATTAGGGCCGGTGACCACCAAAGTGCGCTGCTCGCGGGTTAGCTCCAACGATGAAGGCACAACCTTTTTACCCAGCTGCTGCACCAGCAAAGGATGGCGGGCTTCCACCAGGCGCAAGTCTCCGCCCTCGACAACTTCGGGCACAATACCCTGACAGCGGTGCGAATAAACTGCCAAAGCGAATAAAGCGTCCAGCCAGGCCAATTCCTCGCAGCTGGCCAGCAGCTCTTTGGCTTTAAGCGATATGGCCGTAGAGATACGCATCAGCACCGCTTCAACTTCGTGGGCTTCATCCAAAACGGCCGCCCGCCAGCGGTTGCCCAAATCGACAGCAGCCAGCGGCTCCATAAACACGGTGGCCCCCGTGCTGGACTGGTCGATGACTAATCCCTTAAACGAAGAGCGGTATTCCACCTTGACAGGCACCACATAGCGCCCTGAGCGCACGGTTACCACCGGTTCCTGCAGCATTTTAGCCGTGTCGCGGCTGCGCAGTATCTGATTGAGCAGGTTCTTTAAGCGGTCGCGAAAAGAGGCCACATCCTGGCGCAGCTGGCGCAGTTTGGAAGAGGCTGAATCGCGCACCTGCCCCTCAGCGGATATACTGCGGGTGATCAGCTGCTCCAGCGGCACAAAGGTCCCCATCCGCAAAGCGCGGTTGGCCAGCTTGGGATAAATATCCCCGTGATCGCGCAGATATTTGCCCGCCTGCCGCGACGCAGCGGCCAGCAGACCAATTTGCCAAATATCAGTGGCCCCCAAGACGCGGCCTTTATCTGCCCCTACCAAAGCTTCCCGGCAGTCGCTCAGCCCGTCTGCGCCAATGCCAGAGGATTCGTTGTACAAATTAATGGCTTCGAGCACTTCCTGCTGGCGGAACTGCAAATCCTCTATGTCTTCCAGAGGAAGCAATCCTGTAATTATTTCCCGCGCCGGTTCCCAATGCGTGTAACCTGCGACAATATCCAAAACTTTGCCGTATTCCAAAACCCGGCGCGACTGTTCATCCATCATAACCGCAAGTCGTTCGTATTTAGTTAGGATTATCCCTCTTAAATCTTAACCGGCCAATATGCTTGTTGCTGAGATTTGCGGCACTTAAACCTTTCTAGCTATGAGCTGAGCGCAGTATTCCCGCGTTTCCGGCTTATCGACTTCAGCGCTGCGCAGTACCTGCAGCCCGGCAAAGCACCGCTCCAGTTCTCCCGACTGAAGCAAGAACTCCCGGCGGCTCTGCGGCCGATAGCGCAGATAATCTACTGTATAGGTCTCATAGAGAAGCACACCGCCAGGCTTCAGCGCGGCAGTCAAGATAGGGCACAATGCTGGCTGCCAATAGCGGGTGACCACAATAGAGTCGAAGCCTGTATCCGGCAGCGATAAAGTTTCCAGATCCCAGCAGATAAAACGGCAGTCCAAATCAGCGTCAGCTGCCCATTTTTGCGCCCTGGCCACGGCGGTAGGCGAACGGTCTAGGCCGATGGCCTGAAAGCCTCTAGCCGCCAAAAACAAAGCATTGCGCCCCTCTCCGCAGGCCACATCCAAGACCTTGGGACCGGACAGAATCGGCCAGTTTTCCCGCAGCAGACTATCGGGAAGGCGGCGGCTGCGCCCCAGCCGCTGATAGCGTTCTTCCCACTGTTCGTAATCTGAAACAGACATCATATCCGCCTAACTATTCTTCGGCACCATTTGCTCCAGCAGCGCTTCCGGGGCCCCCTCGGTATACATCAAGAGCATGGTATAATAGTCGCGTCCCCAGTACAGGCGAGACAGATAGTTCCAGCGCGCCTGCACAGCGGCCAAGCGCTTCTCAGCAAAAATAGCTTCTTCTTTCTTTAAAGCCTCCGCAAAGGTTTTGTAATCAACGATTCCTTCCCTATAGTTATCCCAAAGGCTCAGCATAGCTTCGCCGCTGCTGCACATTTCTAACGCTGCCCTGTGCAGCGCTGAAGTTTTTTGGCCTTTACTAGCCTCTAACTTATAGCGGCATCTGGCCAAATCTCTGGCGTAGAAGTCGCGGTACTGCTGCATTTCCGGGCTGTTTTTATCGTGCAGCGTTCTAATGCGGCAAGTTTCCATAAAGGCGCTGCCCTTATTGTTCACATCTTGAAATTTAGCCGTCCATAAAAAGTTATCCGTGCTGACCGTAAGATAATGCGCGGTGTCCCAAAGACGATCATTAGAGCTGCGGTATTGCTGCTGATACTGGGTAAACGGCAGAGGAAACAAATATCCTCTTATATCTTTTATTCCAATACTCTGCATTCCCCAATAAAGCTTGAGATGCATGTGCCAGCTTAGCCTAAAGTTTATATAGCCGCTGCGCAAAATACTCGCGTATCTCGCCAAAGGGGCCAAAAACGACCCCTGCTCTTTCTGCCAGGCGAGATTTTTGATTTTAGCGGCTTCCAACACATCAGAGGATAAATAAAAAGTCACATCGCTATAATCTTGGTGCAGGGCATCCTCCGAACAGCCCTGCCGCATCTTATAAGCGCAGTGCTGCAGGCTATACAATTCTTCGGCGAAGTCAAGAGAGCAGTCGCCCATAAGCATTCGCGTTTTCAGGTCATCAAAAAGAAAATCCGTATTTTTATTGTCTACACAATAACATTTATACCAGTTTGAATAGCTAATATATTCTTCGGGTTTCAGCTTGCGAAACCCCCGCCGCCGAAACTCCTCATTGTTCTTGTTAATCCTGTACAGCCTACTTTCATTTAACTCAGCAGCATAGACCTGATTATTTAAGAACAAAGCGTGTACAAGCAGAGCGTCATCGAGGTAACTGCTGTCTAACACATCTGTCAGCTTTTCCAGCTGGCCGCGCCGCGACAGATACTGCAATTCAGCTTCGGAGTAATACCCTCTGCAGGCCGCAATATCAAAAACAGGCAGCTGCAAGGTATTATCAGGCCGAGGCTTAGCTTCTTCGTCTAAGATTTCGTCGCTATTTTTTTCGTATATTTTAATCAGCTGAAAAATTTTATTCCAGCAGTCCTTACGAACTTTTCCCAGGCTGCCCAGCGAACGCCACAGTTCAGCTTCTTGGAGCTGCTCCTCTGGATCAGGTGCAGGACAGCGCGTCAGCGCCCTATCGGCGAAGTACGCTGCAGCTAACAATGCTAGGATAACGGCAGTGGTCAGAATTTGCCTCAAAAAGAATTTCTTCATGGCTTGACTCCTCCGACATTTCGTTAATGTTTCTCTGCCCTGTCTTATAGGATTATTCCCCAATGTCATTTAGTTAAGACTCAATGACATTGGAAATGTTGACTCATATACAATTATCGCCACGTTCATGCCTGCGTATAAGCTAGAGCATAACACAAGCTAAACCTCGATTCCCCAACAGTCTTGGGCACCCCTCTGTCGCATTCGCGACTTCTCCCCCTCCCATCCTTTAGGGGGAGTTAGATAGTTTCGCAAGTTAGCTGATCGCTAACTAAATGATATTAGATTATTCCCTGTCTTATATGATTATTAATTGGTAGGATAAATCGATAGAAGTCAGCTTTTAGCCGCCTCCTGACATTTAGCTTCCAAACTGTGGACCTGCTGAGCGAAATTGGACGGCAGATCAGGGATATGAGCCACAGCCGAAGCGGCTATGCCATCAGCTTCCAGCTGTTTGGCTGCGGTTTCTGCATTTAAGTTATCCCTTTTCAGTAAACTGTCGCGCCGGGCGCACAGCGCCAAAGAGCGCATTTGTTCAAAATCGGCCGCTCTCCGATTCACCAAGCTGCGATACGCGCCTTCGTCGACAGCTCCGCTGCGCCATTTATCATCTGCGGCCTGCACAGCTTCAACAGCGCGGCTCATACCTTTCGCCGCCAGCAGCAGCGGGCTCTCAGCCGCAGCGTCTATAGCCGCTATTGTTCCCTGGCAAAACTGCAGGCTGCTGGCCAATTCTTCGTTATAGCGCCGCACCAAAGCGCTATTGGCTTTATTTTTATTAGTTTCGTATCTGATCGCGCAGAGGTAATTATCCGTGCTGACCGCCAGATAATTGACCGCAAACCACACGGTATCTTCCGGAGAATCCAGCTGCGGCTGCGGGGAAGCCTCTTCCTCGGCAGTAAAGCCTGACCATTTCCGGCTGATTGCTGTCTTAAGCCGCTGCATTTTCGTCAGATTCCCACTGCCTTTGCTGTCCAGCAGCGCATAAAAACGCTGCCGTGCTCCTTTAAGCAAAGCCTCATTGTCATCGAGTCCCACACCCTCATAACAAAAGAGCACATCGGCTTCTGCCCGCCCTTTCCACAGCATATAGCCTCCATACTTTTGGGCACAGCGCACAATTAACGTTTCTATCAGCTGCTGTTTGGCCGCGCACTCTTCATTCCATATTTTTTTGTCTTCAGCGGTAATCTGCTCTCCCGCCAAACGCTTGGCCAGGCGCAGCGTCCCCTGCAAATCGTAAATTCTGTCGCATAAAGCGTTCAGCATCATCAGCTCAATACGCATATCGCTGACAGAATCGCCTTTGGCTTTCTCCAGCAGGAATTTGTGAGTCAATAAGCGTTTGCCGTACCACATATAAGTGGATTTAAATAACTTTAAGTCATTATTCCGCTTGGCTTCGGCATATTCCCCAGCGTAGCGGCGATAATCGCGCACTATCTCCGCAAAAACCGCCCACATGGTTTCATCGCCGTCCATGGGGCGCATCATTGACGCGGCTTCATTTTCCTCGCCCCTCCCCAGCGCTGAACAGCCACACCCCCACGCCAGGCAGACTAATCCCAGCATCAGCAGCAGAACTCTGCTGCGCAAAGACAAATACCGCCCACTATTCGGCATCCTCATTTCTCCTCAAATAGCTTGACTGTCAACGGCTCCGGAGCTCCTTCATAAACCATCAGGCACATGACATAGTAATCAAATCCGCATAAGTCATATAGATAATCCCAGCGCGCACTCAGCATCCCGTAACGCAGCTTTTCCAAATTCGCTTCATCTTGCTTTATATTAGCGACAAATTTTTTATAATCTACTTTTCCCTCTCTGTACCTGTCCCAATCGGATAATATCTCTTCTATGCCTGAACAAAGATCGAGCGTAGCCTGGCGCAGGGCAGGTACTTTTTTATACTCAGGCGTATCTAGCTGGAGGCGGCAGCTCTGCACATCTAGTGCCAAGTAATCGCGGTAATGCTGCATTTGCGGGCCGTTTTTATCGTACAGCTCACGAATGCGGCATTTTTCCATAAAAGCGCTGCCCCTGTTGTTCTTATCTCTGAATTTAACCATCCACAAATAATTATCGGCACTCAGCGATAAATAATGGGCCAGTTCCCAGACTTTGTCTTCTGCCGTGCGGACGCGATAATACACCGGAACCGGCATAACATCGGTAAAAAACTGAGGATTGCGGGAATAATTGATCTTCAAAATATTGATAGGCTTGTATTTAAGCAAACCATCAAAGCCCCTGCACAGCATCAGCCCAAGCGGTGCCAAAAATGAGCCATGCTTTTGCCGCAGTTCTAAGCAGCGCACTTTAGAAGCTTTGAGCAATTGAGAGGTGCTATATACCCCGTCAGTGCCGACCGTGCTCAGAGCCTTGCGCACATCTTTTTCTGTCATTCCACGCCACAGCAAAAAACCGCCGTGGCCCAAAGCACACCAGCGATCCACGGCGTACGCAGACTGGTCTGGATTCCGCATCAAATCTTTTATGAAAGGATATATAAAAGCTTTATCCCGATTCTCCGCGCAGTACAGTTTATAATAATCTTCCGATTCTAGTTTAGACCAATTATTACGAGGATTACTGTTTTTTAGATTGGCTGTATAAATCTGGTCTTCATAAAGCGCGGAAAACACATTAAAATTCTGATAGTACAAAGCATACTTCAGCTTAGCGTCACCGATGTACCCGGTTTTATCAGACTCAGCCAGCTTTTCTAACTCTTGGCGATGCGCTCTAAACCGCTGATCAAAAGCAGCGGAGATTCTTCTGTATTCAGCGACATCAAAGATAACAGGCTTAGCCTGACCTCCTTTCTCCGCCGCCTGCTGCCCATCATCGTCATCATTGTCATCATCATTTGCTCTGGATTCACTATAGTCTTCGCTGCTGTACGCTTTACCGCGCAGTTCCAGAGCAGTTTTAAAAAACGCTTGGCTGTCTTTCGATAAACTGTCAAGCCAACTCCACAGCTGATCTTCCTGAGCCTGTTCTTCAGCGCTAGGTCCCCTGGTAACAGCAGCATCAAGATAATACAAAGCCACTCCAAAAATTAATAGAACCAAAAGCAACAGTTTTCCCGAAAAAATCCTGCGTTTTACGCTTTCACTCATACTGTCCTTCTCCGGTTTATACCAGCACAAACAACATTAGGCTATACAGCACCACCACATGCCGGCAGCGTTCTTCATTTGTGACAAAGCTGATTATTTTGCGCAGCCGGCATTTGTTTCCCCAATCGCAGCCTGGCTAGACTACTCATTAAACGCTATAGGTGAAATGCCGTCGTTGAACATAGTATGGTTGACCATATTGGGATCCCGGGTAACATTCGTCAGATAAATTCTTCTGGCTTCATACAGACCAGCATTCAGTTTCACGAATTCAGCCTCTCTCTGCTGCAAAGCTTTCTCCAGCGCTTTTAATTCTATCTTACCGCTTACATAGTCGTTATAATTGCGCACAATCTCCTCACCCACTGCGCACATGGACACAGCGGCTTTTTTTACTTCGGGCGCAGTTCTAGCTCCGTAGGCTTCTATTTTGCGGCGGCACATCTGAATATCTGCGGCGAATTCGCTGCACAGCTTCTTTTGCAGTTCGTCGTCGCGCTTATTGCTGAAGGTCTTCAGCCACCACATCTCGTTCTGCAGGCACAGCGAAAGGTAATTAGCTGTATTCCAGATTCTATCGTCAGTGCTGTAATAATAACGGGGATAGTCGGTATTATACCGATTCGTATCCGAACTCCCGGCATCCGCTTTGGCAGCAGTTCCCGAGGCTGACTTCTGCTGTTGCTTGAGCTGCTCGCAGCGCTTCCTGGCCTCCGTTAAACAGTTTTCTATATCTTTATCAGCCAATCCCAGCTTTGCGTAATCGCGGCGCACATCCTCTTCGGACTTGCCAGCCCAAAGCAGATAACCGCCGTGAAGCTGCGCACAGCGGTAAGTATTTGCCAGCATAGCTACTTCTTTGGTAATAAACTCGCCAAACTGCACTAGGCTTTCCTGATCTTGGGCCACACTCTGATCGTTTTTGTCAGCTAATTTCTTTAAAATAGGCTCCGCATAGCTCAATTCCAAAGCGCGAAAACGCAAAGCGTAATACAGCAATACTTCGTCGCGATACCCTACCGCCGCATCGTCAGCCGTATTATCCAGCTGCTTGCGGCAGCGCCCCAAGTTCACAATAACCTGTTTAGCGAGAATGCACATAAACTTGTCGCGGTCTTTCTCTTTATAAGCTGCGACAATTTCATTATTGTAGGGACCATAATCTTGGGACAATTTCAGTAGCGTATTCCACAAACGCTCATCTACGCCCTGAGCATCGTCCACGAACTTAGAATCCGGAACAAACTTAGAATCACTGGAAGAATCTGCTACCTCAGCAGCATTAATCTGACTGCTGTTCCGCATCATAGGACCCGCCAGCAAAACAGCTCCAGTTATAAGGAACGCCGCTAACAATAGACCGCAGATTATTTTCTTTTTCTTAGACACCTGTATTACCTCGCTATATTTCATTCATAAAGCTGAGCCGAATAATTCAAAGTAAAGATACATTTGATCCTTAGCGTTCCAATCCTTGAATGGAATGCACCTTTAGGGGGAGTCATAATGTATTGCTAGTAAGAGCCCAAGCTGCGTTAGGCGCTTACTTTATCTGACCTAAGCTGACAAAAGAGCAGGAAGGCTTTTTTGGCCATACGAATAGAATAAAACTGTATGGATATAGATTTAAAAAGCCGCCTAGAAAGCATTTTCCCCATTGTTCGCCAGGCTTCAGCCTTAGCGCTAAGCCATTTTGGTAAAGTCAGCCCGCACAATAAGCCAGACGGTTCCGTAGTCACCGAAGCCGACGCTCTTACGGAGCGCCTAATAGTAGAAGGTTTGCAAACCCGTTTTCCTGATGAGACTATCATAGGAGAAGAACTGGGCCAAAGCCAGGGAATTTCTAACTGCGTCTGGTCGATAGACCCCATTGATGGTACTGCGGCTTACTCCTCACGGCTGCCCTTTTGGTGCGTAAGTATAGGCTTACTGGTGGAACATCAGCCTGTACTCGGTATCATTTCCCTTCCGGCTTTGCAGGAGACCTATTACGCTTATCAAGGCGGAGGTGCCTATATGGTTTCCGAACGCTGGGGCAAAGAACGCCTGCAGATTCCCGCAGGAGAAGGGCCGGCAGATTTGCACAGAAACTCGCAGATTTGCGTACCTTCTAAATTCAGCAGACGTTTTTATTTAGATTTTATAGGCAAACAGCGCAGCTTTGGCAGCACAGCCATTCACGCCTTATTAGTGGCCCGTCACGACGCGGCAGCTGCAATAATGCGTCCCTATCAGTGGGATATAGCGGGGGCCGCCGCCATCCTGCGCGAAGCTGGCGGCACAATGGCAGCTTTAGATGGCACCCCTGTCGATATACAGAACTTGCTCCCCCCTGACTCCGGCAACCCCGATCTTATTCTGGGTACTCCCCAGATCATCGATTACCTGCGGCAGCGCATCCATCCTCGCATCTAACCGGCAGCCCTTGTCTTCCTGCTAGACATTTTCGGGCCTACGCAGGTAATTCAGCCAAACAACGCGAAAAATCAGCATAATAATATAAATAAGTCTATAGGTTTTTCTTTTATTTAGCCGACCGAGGTATATTAGCAATGAGCATGGCACAAAATGAACATGAGCGCATGGCCGAACTCCATCTGGAACGGGGTAAACGCCACTTTGAACAGGGCGAGATAAAAGAAGCCGTAGCCTCGCTGACAGAATCTTTTACGTTCGATCCCCGACGCGCCGAAACCCTTTATCTGCTGGCCGAAATTTATGGAGCGGCGGGTTATATCGATCCGGCTGTGGATCTAATCCAGAAAAGCCTGCGCGAAGACTACATGAACGTAAGCGGCTGGATCATGCTGGCCAACCTTTATGCCCAAAAGGGCGGAGCCTACCTCGACTTGGCTATGGAACAGCTCAATATGGCTGAAGGCATAGACAGCAACAACTCTATGCTCTACTATCTGCGGGGCAACATCATGGCCCAAAAGGGCGATACCGACAAAGCGATAGAAAATCTGCAAAAAGCTCTGGAACTCGACAGCAATAACTCCTATGCTAAACACGACCTAGAGGCTTTGCAAAAATAGTATATTCTAGCGCTCTCTCGCCTTAAACAAATGTAGCACTGCACTATATGGGAAAATTTGTACCGCAAAAACTGCACGAACCCCTAATAGTTATTCTGCTGTGTATGTTCGTCATCACAGCTTTTTTTTATCCTGCAATTTTTCAAGGCCAGCTTATCTTCCAAGAAGACGGCACTGGTTCCGATGCGCTGGACCTCAATATTGTCAGGCGTTATTTAGCAGTTCAGTCTATACTTCAGTACAAAGAGTTTCCGCTTTGGGAGCCAAAAATCGCCTGCGGTGCCCCTTTGTTTGCTGAAAGCGAAGCTGGCGTCCTCTATCCGGGCATATTATTTTTTTTCCTGGACAATTTAACGCTAGCCGCCAATTTGACCGTCTTATCCGCGATTCTCATCGCTATGCTGGGCAGCTATTATTGGTGCAGATGTTTAAAACTTGAGCCTTGGCCTTCCGGAGTAGCGGCCTTAGTCTATGCTTTAAGCGAAATATTTATACTGCAGACCGCCAATTTTAACATTATTCACGTAATCGCCTGGCTTCCGTTAAGCCTAGCCATCATACATTTAATCTTTAACACTGGTAAAACTCATTATTATTTCGCCCTGACATTTATATGGGCTATGCAGCTTCTCGCCGGGCATTTTCAGATGGCTGCGATCTGTCAAATATGCTGCTGGCTCTATATATTTTGCCTGCTGTTTATAAAAAAAATAGAGACAGATGTTCTGCCCTGGAAAATTCTCGGATTATCGGCAGTATCACTGGGGCTGGCTATTGCTTTAAGCGCAGTCCAGCTCCTGCCCACAAAAGAATTCACAGAACAGTCTACCCGCAGCGCCGCCGTGCCACTAGACTGGCTGGACGCCCATTCTCCAAAATTTCACGGTTTACAGTTTCTTTTTAATCCTTTCTATTCTTCGGAAGCGGAGAGGGCACAGCCGCACTTTAAAGCCAAATTCAATAGATTCAATTCACTGCCCTATATAGGTATTTTGCCATTGCTCTTAAGCTGTTTCAGTCTGTACAGCCTTAAACAGCAAAAGCTTATCGCCGGTTTATTGCTTATGGCCGGTTTTTTTCTTTTAGTCGCATTAGGCCCAAAATATGGCGTTTACTATATACTATGGAAATATATGCCGTACATAAGCAATTTTCGCGTAACCGTACGGTTTGCGATACCTTTGGTCTGCATCATAGCCGTTTTAGCAGCCATGGGGACTCAGAATTTAAGCACTTATGTAAAACGGCTATACAATAAAAACACCGCCGTATTGGCCACTGCTGCAGTGCTGTCCTTGATCTGTCTGGATTATGGTTACGTCAATAACGAAGTGCAAGGCTACCTGCCCTCTAACTGGAACTCCTCCCCGCCTGTGCTGCAGACATTAAAAACGCCACAGCGCATATACTCCCCATATAGCTGTTTTGCCTGGGGAAGCTATCTCGATTATCTTTCAGCCCATAGAGGCTCGCGCGGCGATATTTACTGGCAGCACCGCAGTCTATTAAGCCCAGGCGTGCTTCCTCTATGGGGCAGGGAAGCCCCAGATGACTACATATTTTACGGCACAGGAATCGTGCTTAAACATTCCGCCAATATGCAAAAAGCCATGTCTGAGCTCATGAAAAAGGCTTTGATAATTGACTCACCAGAAAGGCAACTGCTCGCTCCCCGGCTTACCAACTGGATGCGCATACAAGGCATAACGCATTTAATAACACCGCTTCCCCTGCCAGCGGACTGGCCTCATTCCGAATTTGCAAGCGTACAGACCCATCCCGTCGCTGAAATGCCACATAAACAGATATATATTTATGCTTTAGCAAATTCCCAAGCCAAACTGCGCTTAGTAGCGTCAGTACAGGCCAAGACACCCAATAATTGCTTAAACTTAGAAAAACTATTAGGATTGAAGGGGAGAAGCACAGTTTACGAAAGCGATTTAGACTGCCCAGCCAGCATAGGAAACGTCAGCCTTGAAACTGCGACGAACCATCGTTTAACGCTCACCACCGATTGCGGGCAGGACGCCTATTTGATAATCAGCAACACTTTTGACGGCAATTGGAAAGCTAATGTCGATGGCCTGCCTACTCCAATCAGCCTCACCAATTTAGCTTTTCAAAGTCTTCCCGTCTCCAAAGGCAAGCACCGCGTGGAGCTGCGCTATATTTCCCCCGCCTTCGAGCTGGGCTGGAAAATCAGCCTTACAGCGGCAATAGCCTTTATCGTCCTATGGATTGTGTCTATATTTAGACAGCAAAAATGTAAGCGTCAAACGAACTGACAGCGAGCAGACGAGGATATAAGGACCATTCTCAAGTTAGCTAATCGCTAACTAAGCGGCATTACCCATTATTATCGTTTATTTCTTTAGCGCTGCGGCGCAGCTTTTCTATCGAATCGGCCGCGGGATTGTCTGCTTCCTGCAAATTCAGCGTTTCACTGCCCTCCGCAGCCGACGCCCTGCCGCTGACGCCCTCCGCAGCAGCGCTTGGGCGTGAATCCGCAGCGGAGATAGCCTCATCTGGCAATGGCGAAACCGTCAGATAATTAACTTTGCCATCTTTGACATACACCGTCAGGCCAGGGTAATTGAGCGCCTGAGGGGCCTCGCTGCTGGGACTGCCTAAAATTTGACGTACGTCTTTTTCTTTGGACATTACCCAGATCCCGTCCTGCGTAGCTCCCTCATATGACTGCCACTCTTCTTGCTGGGGATATAAATTTACGCAATCCACCCTATTACTGCGGTACGAGATCTCCACGCCTTTCTGATGGTACGCCACGATGACATTAGCAGCATCAAACGGATTGCTGTAAACGTCATCTGGCTGGCCCCACGCCGCTTCCACCTGGGTGCGCTCTTCGTGCAAGCTGAGGTCCTTTATGCCCTTTCCAGGCATGATATATCCCAAATGCTCAGTCTTAGCGGCTGGAGCACAGCCCCAGGTACAGAGAGCTAACAAACTCAGGCTACATCCCCATGAAACTATTCTTTTCACTGTTAAGCCTCAACATTTCTCAGCTGCCTTTGACTAACCCATTTCAGCCGCTGTTTATCAGCCGCTGTTTCGCTGCCGCCCCTCATCCTTTAGGGAGAGCCAGATAGTTCGCAGGTTAGCTGATAACTAAACGGCATTAAGCAAAATACAAAATAAATGAAATTACTTCAAACGAGTCAGGCGCAAAGTTTTACTGGCAGAATCCCACGTGTGCGGGACGTTAAACGCGTTGAGCACTGGCCGTATGGGAATCATGGCCGTACTGCCGAATTTCACCGCTGTGCCTCCCTGCTCAGCATTTTTACCGGCCGGGATAATTTCTTTGCTCATATCAAACGCTTCATCTACGGGAAAATACAGGGTAGTATTGCCGTAAGTTACTTTAACTAACTGGCGCGTACTATCCCACTCTACAGTCATCCCCAACGAAGAAGCCACTTTAGCCGGAGCGATCAGGATGCCTTCCATAAGCACAGGCTGCTCAGGCCATTGCACCTCTTCGTCATTGATGAGGATGTTTACGGGAATATTGGGATTAGCCGTAGTTAAATCCAAAGCCATGCCGTCTTTATACACACAACTGCGCAATTCTTCGGCATCTACGCCGAAGCCGCTGTTTAGCAAAGCTTTTTCCGCGGCGTTGTAGGGATTCGCTATGCCATAGACATCGGGAAAGGTCACCAGGCAGTACACGCCTTTTGTTTCATCATAGCCGACTTTGGCAGTTTCATACTCAATGCGCACTGGCCAGCCGACCTGCACCCGCTCATACAGCTCATGCACCGAGTTAGGATACATGCGCATACATCCATGCGACACAGCCTGGCCTATAGACATGGGGCTGGTGGTGGAATGCAGGCCAATACCCGGCGTACTGAGTCCAATCCAGCGATCTCCCAAAGGATTGTTGGGGCCAGCAGGTACGGGTTCTTCGCCCATATTGGCCCATTCGGGAGGCAGCCATACAGGATCAACAGTTTTATTGGCTATAGAAAAATTTCCTTGCGGGGTTGCAAAACGCCCGGGCTGACCTATAGCTATAGGGTAAAACTTTACAAAAGCGCCATCGCGGAACAAAAATACTCCGCGTTCTGGCAAATTAACCACCAAGCCATTGCTGGGAGGATTAGCCGGCAATACGCGGCGGCTGGGTACCAGCAATTCTGTCCCCGCAGCTACGTTCACGCTGTCAGGGCTGAGATTGTTGGCAAATGCCAAATGTTCGATAGCCAAACCGTAAGATTTGGCTATCGAATAGAGATTCTCCCCTAGCTGGACCACGTGCACGCGATCTTTACCCACAGCTTGGCGAACGCTGTCAGCCTCAGCGGGATTTATACCCAAATAAAGGCAGAGCACTGCGCATAAAACTGCCGCTATACGCAAACGAAATACTTTTGAATTCATCCTACCAGATATACAACCAGACAT